>JBGUVZ010000293.1:0-10849 GCA_045220685.1 Oscillospiraceae bacterium
ATGTTTGAGAACGTTAATTTAGATGAAATATGGCTTGAAATTGATGAAAATAAAAAAGATGAAAGTGGATTTTTAGCTGACGAAGCAAAAAAATATGACTGCGGTCCATTAGATGATGAAATGGTTAAAAGTGCAGAAGATCAATTAGGATTTAAACTTCCGGCGGCATATATATATTTAATGAAAAAGCATAATGGCGGATTATTGCAAAAGAATTATCTGGCATTTAAAAATGAAGATGGTTTTAGTGATTTAGAAGGAATATATGGAATTGGTGATAAGAATTATTCAATAAATCATCAAAACAAAGATAAAGAAGATTATGAAGCAAATCTTATTTCAATCTGTTCATCCAATTCCGGACATTCTGATATATATCTGGATTATAATGAATGTGGCCCGCAGGGTGAACCAAGAGTGATTGCAATAGATAATGAATTAGATATGGACGGTCTGAATGCAGAACCATTTGTTTTAGCGAAGAATTTTGAAGATTTCATTTCAAGACTATGTGATTATGAGGATAAAGAAGAAATAAGCAAACATAACACATTAGTACGTTTTGATCCGGATGATACTATTCATAAAGCAGTAAAAAAACATGTAATACTGTATTATCAAATGTGGGCATATATAGCTATACCTATAATGACGTTAATATCAATACTGATTCTTATGAGGATGAAAAGTAAAATGTCATTGTTAGTATTAATACCTATTGTCTTAATACCTCTTTCTATCTTTTTGCTTATGGGTAGTCTGGTCATAACAAGAGATGTGTTAAAAAGGGAATACAAGTGTTGGTTTGATGTAATAGAAGACATTACAACTGAAAACGGAGTAACAACTTATAAATTAAAAGAGACAGAAAGAAAAATGGATTTTATCGTTCGAAAAAAAGATAAGTTAGGGAAACGCTGAATAAGTCGGGGTATAATAAATCATCCTCATAATATTGGAAGAATATAGAGATATGAATCCCTATTCGAGCATTAATCTCCATGTTTTTATTATTTTTTGCGGAATTAATCCGCATAGGGGTACACTTACCCCTTGCAAAATTCTGCAGTTCTTCCTGCACGAGAACACATCAGCAAATTTGCTGATGCGAATAGAAAATTGAATCTATTCATGTTCTTTTTTATTCCTTTGTATGCTACTTTTGAGTATCCAAATGTATTCTTTACAATGAGGAAAGCATGTTCCACTTTGCATCTTACTGATGACTTATCATGCTCCATCTTTTTATCCCAGTTAATACCGTTATAGTCATCAGAAGTTTTTAAACTTGACGGTCTTTTATTGATTTCAAACTTCATGTTTTTATGATGCTCATCCTGTTTTATAGCATCCTGTGCCGGAACACCAAGATAACCAGAATCACCGTACATTATTTCATCATCATTGCGAATAAGCTTAGACGCTTCAGAGGAATCATGTACATTTGCTGCTGTTCCGGTTATTGTGTGCACATATCCTGTTCCAGCATCTACTCCGGCATGTACCTTCATTCCATGATACCACTGATTGCCTTTCTTAGTCTGATGCATTTCAGGATCACGTTCTCCCTTGGCATTCTTTGTTGAACTTGGTGCTGCAATTATTGTTGCGTCAACAATTGTACCACCATGCATGATAAGTCCTGCCTTTTCAAGTCGATCATTAACGTCCTTGAAAATAGCGTCACCAATATTATGTTCTTCAAGAAGATGGCGAAATTTCAGTAAAGTTGTTGCATCCGGAACCTGTTCATGCATAAAATTTATTTTCATAAATTTTCTCATTGCATAGCTATCATAAATAGCATCTTCAACACCTTCATCTGATAGATTGAACCAATCCTGAAGAAGATACATTCTAAGCATAGTCTCGATTCCTTTTACAGGTCTGCCATGATAACCTGACGGATAGTAAGGAGCGATTATCTGAATCCATGAATCCCATGGAATTATCTCTTCCATTCTATTAAGAAACGCTTCTTTTTTTCCCTGACGCTTTCTAAGGGAATATTCCATATCACTGAAACTTAACTGTCCGTTCATATCAAAATACCTCGCATAATATGTTTTGTTAACTATATTATATCATATATTTAACAAAATGTCAATATCATCAGTGATTAAATCAGCGTTTCCCTAATGTATTGCGTTAAATGCGGTAAATATCTTGCTAATGACGACCGTTTCTGTCCTAGCTGCGGAAAAACCAATCCGGATTTTTTATACTGTATGAAATGCGGCAAGCCGCTTGACAGCAATGACCGTTTCTGCTCGGGATGCGGTGCTCAGAATCCGAATTTTGATTTTGATCCGTATACTCCGGGTATAAACCCACCACCTTCCGACTATAACTATGAAACAGGATATACGGCAGATGATCCGAGAAATGCCGGTCATCCGGGATATACAGGAGACACCGGTTATTCTGCAGAACAGAACGGTGCGCAGACTGTTTCCCCTTATATGCAACCGCAGAATTATCAGGCCGATATTCCTCAGGCATACACACCTGAAAGCGCTAATGCCGTAGGATTTGTTAATTCCGGAACACCTGCAAAAACAGAAGCGGGTAATAAAAACAATAACAACAGCAAAAACAGAAACAAAAATAATAACAACAGAAACGGCAAAAACAATAACCCTGGCAACAGAAATAACAACAGAAACAACAATAATCAAAGCAATAACCAAAGCAACAGAAACAACAACATTAACACTAATAAAAATAATAATAACAAGCGTAATAATAAGAAGGACAATCTCAAAATTGTTGCCGGATTAGGTATAATATTCGCTGTAGCAACCGGTATCATCGTGTTTTCAAATGCACTTGCCGGTCAGTTAGGACTAAACCATGAACCTTCTCCGAGAGATCTGAACAACAGAGGAGATTATGTAGCAAAAGAATACACATTCAACCCTATGAATAATCTGAAGGAACCGGAGGTCATCTGGGAAACTGATAATGTAAAGATCTCTACCATGAATATTATCCACGAAAGCAGTTTCTCTTCCAGTGCAAAACTCCAGCTTCAGATAGAAAATAAAACAGCGCAGGATATCCGGGTAGGTTCTGATAATATCCTAATAAACGGTTATGATACAAACGACTATCTTTCACAATCCGTATCTGCAGGAAGTACAACCACAGGCAGTGTTTATATTCATCTGGATACGCTTGAAAAACTGAATATTGAAAACATAAACACTATTGACATCTGGTTTGACGTTGAAGACGACTCATGGGACACTATCGAGACATCGGATAAGATAACAATAGAAACCAGAAACACCGCTGATAATGAGCCTTATGTTCCGGATGTTATCCTCTACGAAGAAGACGGCTTTGTAATTGGTTACCACGGAATGGAGTATTATGACCAATACAGCAACGACATAAATTTTGAATTTTACTATGAAAACAACACAGATAATCCGGTTTGTTTTAAAACAAGTTCATTCGAGATAAACGGTGAATCAGTCAAAGGGTACGACGATCGCCCAATACTTTACCCAGGAACAGGCGGTATCTTTAAAACCAGAGTCAAAGACGAAGAACTGAAAAAAATACATGCTGACTATATCGAGAAAATTGATAGAATAGTTGTTTCAGTGGACGGAGGAACAGATAAATACAGTTTTAAAGAGCCTGTGTTCACCACAGATCCGCTCGTAGTCACAACTCATTAACAAAAAAGCTTCGCACCTTCACTGGTACGAAGCTTTTTCTTTTGGAAACGCTGATTTATGCTTTACTCTTTTTACTGTTTCTCAGCATCTTTAAAACGTCTTTGATCTTGACAGGTTCGCCGCGGTAAAGGACAAGAAGCTTGTAGACTTTTGCCGCAAGGAAAACCACCGCTGCTGTGGCTATGATCATAAGCACGATGCTTATGAGCGCCGTTGCCATTGATATGTTTCCGACTATGATATCAGCCGGAACCGTAAACGGCGCTGTGAACGGAACATATCTGAGTATCTTCAGCATGTGGTCATTTCCGTTTAACTGATTGATGTACGGGAACATCCAGCATGCAACTACTGCCATGGTGTAGATACCAAAATAGTTGCTTATCTCATCACTCTTTGATGCAAATGAACCTGTGAAGGCCGCAAGTGCAACATAAAGAAGAAAGCCTATGGCAATTGCAATAATGCCGGTCACTGCAGCCGGGACTGTAAACCCGCCCTGAGCTGATAACTTGTCGAGCACCTCGCCGATTGCCTTTTCTGCTGAAGCTGACCCGGATAATCCAATGACCACACTTGCAACGGCAGCTGCTATCCAGACGAAGAACTGAAGAATGGCTGCAAAATACATGCCGAGTATCTTTCCGAAAATAAGGTCATACGGTTTGGTGAAAACCAGCAGTGACTCCATCATCTTTGAGTCCTTTTCAACTACGATGCATCTTGCAACGCTCTGGCCGTAGATACAGAGCATCATGTAGAGAACTATACCTGTAAGTACAGGAATAATGTTCTTTAGCATGTGGTCTGCAAAGGAGCTTTCGTCCTCGCCGGCAACGCTTGTTTCCATCTTTGTTCCTGTAAAATATTCAGCCTTCTGATCTTCCGTAAGACCGGCTGCATCACTTAATACATAACTGATATTGTTCTCCACGAAAGTGGCAAAACGCTTTGCCTGCTTGCCGGAATCATCAAAGTTTTCAGGCTTTATGATCCTTGCACGAAGATCTTCTCCCTCTTCGTCATCCTTAACTTCAAGCACAATAGTGTGATCACCGTCAGCCGCCGCCTTTTCAACAGCTTCTTCCACTGTGCAGTCAAGATCTTCGAAAACAACGTCCTTGTAGAACAGATTGTCCGGCTGGCAAAGATCGTCATAGGAGATGCCCTTAAGAGAACTTGAGTCGCAGACATAAACCTTCTTTACTGTGGTAGGCATATCGCTGCTCTCGTCAAATTTATCTGCAAGCTTGAATCCTCCGATTCCGAGAATGAGCAGGATCACTGCTATTATCAGAGTTGACAGCCTGTAGGAAGCAGTCTCAGTATGACGAAGGAATGTAAATTTCATTATCTTTCCCATGATATCACACCGTTCCTTTCTGAGACTTTGAGATCTCCAGAAGATTCTTGAGCTTCAGTCTTTCACCGTTGTGATAAACGAGAACATGGTAGACCTTTGCGGCGAAGCGGAACAGAAATACTGTAAGCAGGATAAGTTCTGCCCAAAGGATCAGAACATCGGAGAAACCGGCCTTTCCGAACATGAAATGTACCGGCATCATGTATATTCCCGAGAACGGGAACAGATAAGAAACCTCGGTAAGCACCGGATTGTTTGCGATTGCTGCGCCCATTGCGAGATAAACACCTGCAACAGATGACAGTGCGATAAATGAACTTGCGTTTGAAAGGTCATCCATGCTGCTGCACGATGCACCTGTGATACCTGAGATGATCGAATAGAACACAAATGCGAGCACAGTTGTGATTATTACGATACCGATACCCAGTAATATTCTTACAGGGTCGATGTTCATAGATGCAACAGTTTCCGGATCTATCTCCATGCCGTTTCCGGAATTCTGAATGTTCGCCATCCCTTCAGTAATAACACTTGAAAACTTCTTTGCTGTCATAGCTGTGGTAATGATGCCTGAGATCATACCGCAGAAAAGCATTATCGCCGCATTTACGACAAGTACGACTATCGTTCCGACGATCTTGCCCACGATAATTGCAAGGGGACGAACCGTGAGAAGAAGCGTTTCAATTACCTTTGAGGATTTTTCCGTAACAAGGCTAACCGCAATCTTCTGGCTTGAAACAAGAACGATCATCATTACTATCGTGGAGTAGAAAATTACCGCTGACATTGTAACTGCATCAAAGTCATCATCCTTGTCCTCCGATATATCTGCTGCGTCCACCGTCTGAATGTGTACATCGGAATCCATCCTGCTTATCTGCTCTTCGGTAAAACCACTGTATGCAAGACGACTGTTAAAGAAAAATTTCTTTACGGAATCAGAAAGCGAATCCATTTCCATAGAACTTATCTCGCTGTCCTTTGATCTGAAAAGTGCTATTCTGTACTTTGCTTCATCTTCAATCTGCTGCTTTCCGTAGATATGCATGAAAACTTCCCTTGAAGCTTCATTTTCCATTTTCTTAAGCAGAGATTCCTCATCCACACCGGATGTGATGAAATTTACTTTTTCGTACTGCGCATTTTCCTTTACGAATTCCTTTTCATCGAAAGGAATGTCAGTATCGTTGAGAATATAGAAATCTTCTATCTTGCAGCTGCCAAGGTCTTCAACAACTTCTTCGATCTTGCTGCCTCCGGCAAGTGCAAGCAGCGGACCTGCAAACAGTATGAAAAGGCAGACTATAACGAGACCTATGACCGTTCCTTTACTTTTGTAATTCTGGGCTATGGTGAAGGCGCAGACCTTCTGCCATCCCGTGAGATCACTTTTCTTCATTGACGGCACCAACCTTTTCAACAAAGATCTCGTGAAGCGAAGGCTCGCGGAGTTCAAACTTTACCACAACGATCTTATTCGCTATGATCTTCGAAAGCAGCTCGTTCGCCTGATCGTCGCCTGTTACCTTGAACTGGTATTCCGTTTCCTTCTGACTTACAAGCTTTACTCCGCACTCTTCGGCAAGCGGAAGGATATCGCCCTCACACTTTACGAAAAGATTTACACGTCCGTAGCTCTTCTTAATGTCATTGAGATTGCCCTGAAGAACAGTTTTGCTCTTGTTGAGAATGGTTATGTCAGTGCAGAATTCCTCGATAGTCGGCATCTGGTGGCTCGACATGATAAGGAACTTTTCCTTTGCTATCTGTTCATGGATGACCGACTTGAAAAGATCCGTATTTACAGGATCAAGACCGCTTAACGGCTCGTCGAGTATCAGAAGTTCCGGATCTGAGATAAGCGCTGAGATAAGCTGTATCTTCTGCTGATTACCCTTTGAAAGCTGTTCCGGCTTCTTCGGCGGTATCTTTCTTCCCTTGCTGGTTTTTCCCGGATAGATGTACTCCTCGACTTCGAAACGTTCAGCCCAGTATTTTATCCTTTTCTGAGCCTCACTCTTCGGTACGTTTCGTAAAGATGCAAAGTAGAGAAGCTGATCCATAAGTGAATACTTAGGATACAGACCGCGTTCTTCGGCAAGATAGCCAACGTTACATGTAACGGAATCAAGCGGTTTTCCCTTCCAGAGCACCTCACCGGTATCGTGTGCAAGCATGCCCAGCATCATTCTGATAGATGTTGTCTTTCCGGCACCGTTGGTACCAAGGAGTGCATAGACTCCCGGTTCGTTCATCACGAAATTAAGGTTGTCCACGACTGTCTTTTCTCCGTATTTTTTTGACAGTTCTTTTACTTCCAGTGACATTATTATCTCCTCCTCTTAATGTCCGATAATACTTTATCATGTAAAAGTATACATACAAATTATATCACATTGGAAATTATATTTCAACACAAAAAAGAACCGTGACCAGTACCCGGCTGATCACGGTATAATAACTATTTCTTAAAAATCCCTGATAATTATATCGATGGTTAATTATTTTTTATCTTTAACGAAAGGACAAGTCGGCATTTTGGGTGATAGAACTGATTCTTCTGTTCTGATCCATCACTCTGTCCAGTCTCTTCTGCATCTGTGAATAACGGAACTGCTCGTCATTCCGGATGTCCATCATGTCATCCTGTTCCTCCAGAAAATCCAGAGTTACATCTGATAAAAAATCCTTTTTTTCCATACAATTCCCCTCCTTGATCACAAATCAAATCCTTTTAATTTTTACTCCTGACCGCCCTCCGGCGCAGGTGCTTCAGCCTGAGGTTCAGGCTGTGGTTCCGGCTCCGGCTCTGGTTGTGGTTCCGGTTCCGGCTGTGGTTCTGGTTCCTGTACTGACGGTTCAACTGACGGCGGATCCGGCTCCTGAACGGAAGGTTCAACAGACGGTGGATCCGGCTCAACTGACGGAGCAGGTGCTTCTGTTACCGGGTTTACCGACGGCGCATCAGTTACCGGTGCTGCCGCTGCAGTCACCTTTGCTGTTGCCGACGGTTTGATTGAAGCTCCCGCCGCAGCTGTAGTAGTTTTAGGAGCTGACCACGATTTTTTAGTAGTAACCGCTTCGGTTTCTTCCTCTTCTTCCCACTTCCAGTTCCATGACGGTGCGGAAGTGAATCCGACTGAGGTCGTTACACCATCAGTTACTCCAGGTGCCTCAGTATTCTTTGGAATTCTTGATTCCTTTACTGTTATCTGAACATTGTAAGCGTAGAAAATATCGCCGTTTATCTTCGGAATCGAAGCAACTATCATAACATTTCCTATGCCCGGCTGTTCAAGCGTACGCATCGTACGTCCGTCGTCAAACACGACGCTGAGGTCATCAAAATTGTAACTTTCGATCATCACTGTAGCATTGTCAGCCAGTCCTGATGACTTTGCCAGTGCTCTTCGAAGTGTATCTTTTGCTGCAAAAGGTTCTTCAGCGTATATTTCTGTATCTGAGCTGTACGAACCCATGTAAACCGCTTCACCGATTATATCCGATATTTTCACCATCGGCTGTGAAGAACTGGTTCCTGTGTTACTGTCATTGTTTTTCTTCTTGTCATGCGGAAGGATAAACCAAATTGCTGTTGTAAACACCGCAAGAACCATAAAAACAAGAAAAGCTATTGCTATATTTCTCCTGAACATTTTCCCATGTCCCCCGAATTTTTGTCGTTTTCCTTCTTAATCTTCTATAGGGTTACCCCTCTATAAAAAATTATATCACGTATAAAATCCTTTGTCAACGTCATTTGCCAAGTCTCATTGTAAGACTTATGCGTTTCTTTTTGACATCTACGCCAAGAACTCTTACCTTGACAACTTCCCCTACCTTTACTGCTTCAAGAGGATGCTTTATGTAACGGTCACAGATCTGTGAGATGTGAACAAGACCGTCTTCGTGAACACCGATATCAACGAAAACACCGAAGTCGATGACGTTTCTAACTGTGCCCATGAATTCCATGCCTTCCTTAAGATCGGTGATCTCCATGATATCACCGCTTCTCATAAGCGGAGGAGGAAGCTCATCACGAAGGTCGCGTCCCGGCTTCTGAAGTTCTGAAACGATATCCTTAAGTGTCGGAACACCGATATCGAGCTTCTTGCTGATCGTCGGAATACCTATTTTGTCTGCTCTTGTCTTTATGTCACCTGACTTGCCTGCCTTTATGTCAGCAAGGCTGAAGCCGCATTCTTCTATAAGTTTCATTGCTGCGTCGTAGCTTTCCGGATGTACTGCAGTGTTGTCAAGAGGATTCTTTCCGTTACGTACTCTTAAGAAGCCGGCGCACTGCTCAAATGCCTTCTGACCGAGCTTCGGAACCTTGAGGAGCTGCTTTCTGTCTGTGAACTCGCCGTTTTCCTCGCGGTAAGCAACTATATTCTTTGCGATGGATGCGTTGATTCCGGCAACGTATGAGAGAAGCGAGTGTGAAGATGTGTTAAGGTCAACACCTACTGAGTTTACGCATGATTCAACTACACCGCCGAGTGCTTCGTTAAGTCTTGCCTTCGGCATGTCGTGCTGATACTGACCTACACCGATAGCCTTCGGTTCGATCTTTACAAGTTCAGCAAGCGGATCCTGAAGTCTTCTTGCGATTGATACCGCACTTCTGAGTGAAACGTCGTAATCAGGGAATTCCTCGGCAGCAAGCTTTGAAGCTGAGTAAACTGAAGCACCTGCCTCGCTTACTACCATGTAGCTTACCTTCTGGTCAATCTCCTTGATTATTTCTGCAACAACTGCTTCTGATTCTCTTGATGCAGTACCGTTTCCTATTGCTATAGTATTAACCTTCTGGTTTATGATTATTCTCTTCAGCTTCTGCTTTTCCTTTTCAATTCTGTCGGCAGAACCCATTGAGATGTGAACTACGTCTGTGTAGAGCACCTTTCCTGTATGGTCAACAACTGCCACCTTGCATCCAGTTCTGAAACCAGGATCAAGACCGAGTGTAACAGTGTTCTTGATCGGCGGCTGGAGAAGGAGCTGTCTTAAGTTCTCTGCAAATACCTTGATAGCCTGTTCCTGAGCATTTTCAGAAAGTACTGATCTTATTTCACGTTCAATTGAAGGGAAGATAAGTCTCTTGTAGCTGTCATCTGCAGCGGCTTCAACTATTGAAGCTGAAGAACTCTGGTTCTTTACGTACTTGTTTGCAGTCATTGCAGCCGGTGTGTCGTCCGGAGCAGTGATGCTTACCTTAAGGAATTCTTCCTTTTCACCGCGGTCAAGCGCAAGTATTCTGTGGTTTGCAGTCCTGGCAACCGGTTCGGAAAAATCGTAGTAGTTTTCATAAACGCTTTCAGCATTTTCATCGGCAGCCTTTGAAACTATTATACCGTTCTTAAGGAAATATGAACGGAGCATCTTTCTGAGTTCAGCGTCGTCAGATATGTTTTCAGCGATGATATCTGAAGCACCGGCAAGTGCATCTTCCACTGTTTCAACGCCCTTTTCGGCATCAACATACTTTGCTGCTTCGGCATTCGGATCGGCACCCTTGTTCTGAGCCATGATAAACTCAGCAAGCGGTTCAAGTCCTTTTTCCTTTGCAATGCCGGCTCTTGTTTTTCTCTTCGGCTTGAACGGACGGTAAAGGTCCTCGGCTTCCACGAGAGTGCGTGCATTGCTGATAGTCTGACGGAGTTCGTCAGTAAGCTTGCCCTGCTCATCGATAAGTCCGATGATCTCTTCCTTTCTCTTTTCAAGATTGCGCAGATAAGTCATGCGGTCGAAGATCTCACGAAGTATCTGGTCATCAAGTGAGCCTGTA
>JBGUVZ010000294.1:0-4365 GCA_045220685.1 Oscillospiraceae bacterium
TTCTGAAGACAAAAGAATGCTGTTTACAGGCATAAATGTATTGCCGTCTGACCAGCCAAGTGTAAGCATACGGAAGCCATAGATATAGTTTCTTTTAGCATGATCAAATACTTTTGTCAGCAGCTCAACCTTTTTAGAACGGTTCCTTATATCAATATTCAACGACTAAACGAATAGTTGTGGAAAGCCTAGTATTTTGAAAATCAAAACAATCAGAAAAAGATATTTACAAGATATGTATACCATCTCGAACTGTTTATAATGGCAAATATCCTGATTTTCACTAGCGAAAATTGATTTTTGGAAATTTATAATCTTTCACCGCATTTCGGAGCTTCATTAATAATATAGAATTAACAAAATTAATATTGCTTAATTGCATATAATATGATAAAATGTTTTTAGTTGCGTAAGCAACCTATAGTAAACAAGTAAATATTATTTTATTTACTGTCAGCTGATATGCAGAAATCAAACCCAGTTTGCGGATCTGCATAGCAATATAATTTTTATTTTGAACATAAAAAATCTGCATGTGTTCACTATGATGAAATTATTTTTTCACTATTACCAAAATCACAAAGGAGTTATGACATAATGTATTGTATCAAATGCGGTAAATTACTCGATAATGATGACCGTTTCTGCCCTAACTGCGGAAAAACAAATCCAGACTATATATATTGTATAGAATGCGGCAAAACGCTTGATAACAACAACCGTTTTTGTTCAGGATGCGGTACTCTGAACCCGAATTTTGATTATTATCCGTATACTCTCGAGAAAATTTCTCCTGCCAATTATATCGGAAGGTCAAGATATCTGGGTAATCTGGGCGATCCGGGCAATCCGGGTAATCCGGGCGATCCGGGCGATCCGGGCGATCCGGGTAATTCGGGCGATCCGGGCAATCCGGGCAATCCGGGCGATCCGGGCAATCCGGGCGATCCGGGTAATCCGGGCAATCCTGGCAATCCGGGCGATCCGGGATATGCTGGAAATATCGTATTTACTGCCCCTCAGCTAGGCGGTCAGACTGTTTCACCTTACATGAAGTCTCAGAACTATCAGAAAAACGTACCGACTATCTACTCACCTGACGGTACAAATCACGTTGGCTTTTCAAATTCTGAAACACCTGTTCAACCTACGCCGAATATGAACAGCAAAAACAACAGTAAAATCAAAAATAAGAACTATATCACGATAATAGTTGCTGGTGTTGCTGGTGTTGCAATAATGTTCGGACTTTTGTTTTATGCAGTTGCCATTTACAGTCAAAACAAAACCGTCGAAGTAATATATTCCAACTATGATCATGACTACATCTAAGATAGATGAACTTACTAAGAAAAACACTGAACTCACTGAGTAGAAAAACAAGAATTCCAGCAACAGCTCCAAACTGCCTTCCAGTGACGGTTTAAAAAAGAAAAACCTAAGCCTTATAGGAAAAACTGACAAGAATCAAGGTGGTCAGGAAGGCCACGAGGGACACGGACTTGAATTAGTCGGTGAACCTGACAAGACTGTAAATATCATTCCTGAAAGATGTCAGCACTGTCCTCACTGGGAAAAATGCAAGGGTAAATTATGCCCTGGCGAAAAGAGATATGTTGTAGACGTCAAAATCGAGCAGACTATGACTGAATATTGCAGCATGAAAGTACAGTGCCCTATGGACAATTCTGAACTTAAAGGAGATTTTCCTAAAAACGTTAATGGTCACATATCATATGGATCCCAGATATCTTCATTTCTTGTAGCACTCAGTACAGTAGGTGCTGTAAGCACTGATCGTATAAAGGAGATTTCCGGAAGTATTCTCAATCTTCCGATATCCAAAGAAACAATTGTTTCAATGGTGTCAAGATTAAGTGAGAAGATCCAGCCTGTACTTGCAGTGATCAAAAACGCATACTTGTTTCATCTGTTATTAATGCCGATGAAACAGGCACAAGAGTATAAGGTAAGACCAGATGGGTACACTGTGCGGTCACACCATTGTATACTTTTCTTGGATACAGTCAGAAACGAGGCTCAAAAGGAATGAGTGAACTAGAGGGGCCTGCCTGTTTTCAAAGAAATCATTCAGCATGATTGCTGGGCATCATACTGGAAATAACAATCAGGCCGAACGCGACTTACGAATGATAAAAGTGAAAACCATAGTTTCAAGATGTTTTCGCTCTGAAGACGGTGTTCGCGATTATCTTGATGCAATGTCATACATTGGAACTGCCAAAAAACATGGAAAAAACGCTTTTCAGGCTATCTTAAATGTCTTTGAGAGTAATCTGTTTATGCTATTGAAGATTGAAGACCTGAACAGTTACGATTGGAAATTAAAATCCAAAAATTTAAATCATTCTTTAAAATCACAGCCAAGCGTTTAGAGTTATAAAAACAATTTTTGATCATACCAGATATCGCTTATTTCTTTTGAAATTCTCCTGTCAGAATGTATCCTTCCAACGGGCGCCAGTCGGCGCCCGTTTTCAATAGTATGCCGAAGGCATTCATTTTCAGTTGCGAAGGCTGTCCAAATATAGTATAATTGAATAGTAAAGCAAAACAGCAAAGCAAGGAGGAAAACAGCATGGGAATATACTTTAATCCCGGAAATGAAGGATTCAGAAAAGCCGCCGGAAGCAAAATATATATCGACAAGTCAGGGCTTTTAAACTTTACGAATGAACTGTTCAGTGAAGAAAAAAACTGTGTTTCCGTTAGTCACGCGCGTCGTTTCGGAAAATCGCAGGCTGCTGAAATGCTTGAATCCTATTACAGCCGCGGATGTAATTCAAAAGAACTCTTTTCTCCTCTTGAAATATCAAAATCACCTGATTTTGAAAAGCATCTCAACAAATACAACGTAATACATGTTGATGTTTCTTCATTTGCAGATGACTACAAAGATGACATTGTTAAGGCTATAAAAGCAACGCTTTTCAAGGAAATAAAAGCAGTATATCCTGACATTGATTATGATTCATCCACTGCATCCATCCTTGCCAAAGTATACGAAAAAACGATCACCCCCGATAATCCGAATGGCATCAAATTCGTTATAATACTCGATGAATGGGACTGCGTTATAAGGAACTTTTCAGACTCTCCGGAACTCGTTCATGAATATATGCAGTTTCTCCACGCTCTCTTTAAAAGCAAAGAAGCAAAAACATTTCTCGGTCTGGGATATATAACTGGTATCCTCCCAATCAAGAAAATCAAAGATGAATCTGCACTTAACAATTTCAAAGAATATACGATGATTCAGTCAGATGAACTGACACCATATTTCGGATTTACAGAAGAAGAGGTAAGAACCCTTTGTGCTCAATATGATATGCCATTTGATTCAGTTAAGGAATGGTACAACGGATATCTTATAAACGGAAAACATATGTACAATCCGAACTCTGTATCAGAAGCCATGCAAAAGAAAAAAATTGCACCGTACTGGAAAAACACTTCGGCTTTCGAAACGATAAACACATACATCACTATGAATTTCGACGGACTTAAGGAAGACATTATAGCAATGCTTTCCGGAGAAAAAGTCTATGTAAATGTCAGAACTTTTGAAAATGATTTTTCTACGATTGCCAGCAAGGACGATGCACTGACTGCACTTATCCACCTGGGATATCTCGCATTTGACGAAGAGGAATGTTCGGCGTACATTCCTAACTACGAAGTATCTGATGCATTTCATTCTGTAATCAACACATGAATGTGTGATTGAAAGCGCTTTAATTCAATAATAAACGAAAAACGGAATGCTCTCTTATCAAAGAGAAAACATTCCGCTTTTTTATTATCTGTAATACTTAACCCCTTTAAGATAAAGCCTGCAGCTTAGAAAATATGAACCCCAGTATGCCAGCACTGATACCAGAATCACTGACAGCTTCAATATTAAAGGTGCTTCATATTCTCTGGCCTTGCCAAGCATTTCTGTCAGCGTGATATTACTGGTACTGATCAAAACCGCAGTAAATCCTATGATCAGTACCATCGAAAATAAAACCATAACAGTAGTTGCATTTCTTACTCCCATACGAATGGTAAGCGGAAGCTCAACCGCGCAGTATAACAACTGTAAACATGAATAACCTATAAACAGCCATGGCATAACCGTAAATCCTGTATATCCTCTCGACGCTTCAATATTTCTGAACAGAGAATCAAATATCAGCGCAGTGATGAGATGGAGTATTGTCGCAAGAAATATTATTGCATATTTTACGAGGAGATATCCCCTGTAACCCGATGATGTTGATGTTACAAAGTATCCCCATATTTTTTTCTCATTCATTTTCATCAATGATGAATCCATGAATACTATACTAAATAATACGT
>JBGUVZ010000295.1:0-5671 GCA_045220685.1 Oscillospiraceae bacterium
ACCTGCAGTATCTTCATTCAAGTACCGCCTTGTAAATGTCGTGGAGCTTTTCCGAGAATTTATGCCAGGTGAAATCCGCCGCACGTTCCATGCCGCGGCGGCTGAGATCTGCTGCAAGTGCTTTGTCAGACCAGATCTTATACATTCCTTCAGAAATGGATTCCGGTGAATATGCATCAACCATAACCGCACAGTCACCTACTACTTCCGGAAGCGAAGCCTCGCGGCTGGATACCACCGGAACGCCGCATGCCATTGCTTCAAGAGGAGGCATGCCGAATCCTTCGTAGATGGACGGGAACACAAAGGCTGTGGCTCCGTTCATAAGCGGACAGATATCCTCATCCGGAATGTATTTTGTAAAGATCACGTCATCTTTAAGGCCAAGCGACTCAACTTTGCCGTAGATACCGCTGTTGAGCCATCCCTTGCCGCCCGCCATGACAAGCTTCGGAACATTTTTATGTCCGGTCTTCAGAATGCCGTAGGCTTCAATAAGGCGTTCAAGATTCTTTCTCGGTTCGATAGTTCCGAGGTAGAGAAAATACTCGCCTTCGATGCCGAGTGAAGTCTTGGTTTTTTCTATGCGTTCCTTATCATCTATATGATAGAATTTTTCAGTATTAACACCGCAGTAAACCACCTGAATCTTGTCTGCAAACTGCGGATAGTATTTTGCTATCTCGCTTTTACTGAACTCAGAATCGGTGATTATCACATCTGCACGCTTCATGGATTTCTTCATTCCGGTAAGCAGGAGCTGCTTTGTACGGAAACGCACCGTCTCCGGATACGCCCTTATTACCATGTCGTGAATGGTAACCACCTTTTTGCCGTGGACAAAAGGCGGAACTATGTAATTGAAAAAGTGGGTTATCTCCGCTTTCTTGCCGAAAAACAGAGTGTACGGTACCGGTACGATATTCATGACCGTCCTGTACAGGAATCCGGAAAAATGAGATTCGTTAAGGGAACAGTTCTTTTGCATATATGCCTTCAGCCTGTTCCTTTTTACTTCATGATCCTTGCGTGAAAAATAGTCGAGGGTGTAATCATCCTCCGGATGGGAACGTATCATATCGCCCACAAGACCGGCCTCGCAGTATCCTATTCCGGACATATTTTCACTTATAAGCGGAAGTACGTCGAATGAGATCTTCATATCAGCTTAACTTGTTTATCTTTATCTCTTTTTCAACAAGAGCAAGGTCGTTCTTTACCATTCTTTCAACGAGCTCGGCAAATGAGATCTCGCGTGTCCAGCCCAGGGTCTTTTCAGCCTTTTCAGGGTTACCGAGAAGAATGTCAACTTCAGCTGGTCTGAAGAACTTCTCTGATACCTTTACAACTGTTTTGCCTGTTGCTTTATCGATACCGACTTCGTTTACGCCTGTGCCTTTCCATTCAACATCGATACCGGCTGTTTTAAAGGCGATCTCAACGAATTCACGTACTGTTCTTGTTTCGTTTGTAGCAACAACGTAGTCATCCGGCTTGTCCTGCTGAAGCATGAGCCACATTGCTCTTACGTAGTCCTTGGAATGGCCCCAGTCTCTCTTTGAATCGAGATTGCCGAGTTCAACGTATTCCTGAATACCGTTCTTTATTCTTGCCACTGCATCAGTGATCTTTCTTGTAACGAACTCCTTGCCGCGGCGTTCCGATTCATGGTTGAAGAGAATGCCGGAGCATGTGAAAAGACCGTAGCTTTCACGGTAATTCTTTGTGATCCAGTGACCGTAGAGCTTGGCAACACCGTAAGGGCTGCGAGGATAGAAAGGTGTCGTCTCACACTGCGGGATAGCCTGAACAAGACCGAACATCTCAGAAGTAGAAGCCTGATAGAAACGGCATGAAGGCTTAACTGTTCTTATTGCCTCAAGCATGTTTGTAACGCCCACAGCGTCGATCTCAGCAGTTGCAAGCGGCTGTTCCCAGCTTGTTGCAACAAACGACTGAGCAGCAAGGTTATAAACCTCATCAGCCTGTGATACTCTCATTGCATTAATAAGAGAAATAACATCAGTCATATCAGCGTAGATGAAGTTTATCTTGTCCTTTATATGTTCCACGTTGCCGTAATCCACAACGCTCTTTCTTCTCATTATTCCATAAACCGTGTATCCCTTTTCAAGGAGAAGTTCAGCAAGATAAGAACCATCCTGTCCGGTAATACCAGTGATCAGTGCATTTTTCATTTATAATACTCCTTCCACTCGCAACGAAGGCACCACGAAAGTGCTGCTGCGAAGGTGCAGGGCGACCGCAAAGCCCTGCAATAAAATTTAACTAACTTATGCAACCCTACCAAACACAGCAAGGTGCTTGCGAAGGTGCAGGGCGATCGCAAAGCCCTGCTATAAATAAAATAATACCTTATATAAGATCTCTTCGATTGCAAGTTCTGAGAGTCTCAATAACCTTCTTCACCTGCTGAGTATGATCCTTTGTACAGATAAGCATAGCATCATCAGTATCAACAACAATAAGATCCTTTATACCAAGCGTAGCAATAAGCTTCTTATTACCGCAGATGATACTCTTTGATGTATCAATACTGATAACATCCCCGGAAACATAGTTTCCGCACTCATCAGTCCTGTTTATCTTTTCAAGAGCAAGCCAGCTTCCAACATCATCCCATCCGAAACTGCCCGGCAGTGTGTAAATGTTCTCCGCCTTTTCCATAATACCGAAGTCAATAGACTCAGAACGGAAACTTTCAAAGCATTCAGCAACAGTCTCACGGAAACTGCCTGTGAGAGCTGTTTCCTTCATCTTAATATATCCCTCGTAGATATCCGGAAGGAACTTCTTGAAATTATCCATGATGGAAGATACCTTCCATACGAACATACCGCTGTTCCAGAGGTAACGTCCTGTGTTGAGATATTCCTTAGCAGTTTCAAGACACGGCTTCTCAACGAAACGGTCAACCTTGTAAACACCCGGCATATCATCATCACCTGCACTGCAGAACTTGATGTAGCCGTATCCTGTTTCAGGATATGTCGGTGTGATACCGATAGTAACAAGATTATCACCCTTGCCTGCAACCTTAACAGCGTGACGCATGATATCGATGTATATCTCTTCATATTTAATAAGATGATCTGAAGGAAGTACCATCATTACCGCATCGTCGTACTTCTTGCTGATTACAGATGCCGCAAGCGCTATACATGGAGCAGTATTTCTGGCAACAGGTTCAGCAAGAATATTTTCATGAGGGATCTCCGGAAGCTGTTCATTGATGATTGGAACATAGCTCTCATTTGTAACAATGAAAATGTCCTCTGCCGCAACAAGCGGAAGGATTCTCTTGATAGTCTTCTGGATCATTGTCTCTCCGTCCGGAGTAAGTGAAAGGAACTGCTTAGGATAGGAAGTACGGCTCTTCGGCCAGAATCTTTCGCCCTTGCCGCCTGCCATTATTACTGCTGTGATTTTCATTGAAAAACCTCTTTTACTGTTATTTCGTTTACTTATTCTTCGCCTGAAACGGGGCTGACCCGCTTCTCTATTTATCATCTGATTTTGGTTTGATAATATTTTCCGACTCGTTGGTGTCGCCCGGGAAAAGCATCGTCTTTATAGTCATGAGCATGATCTTGAAATCGAGCATTATGCTGTACTTTTCAATGTACATAAGATCCATTCTCAGCTTGTCATACGGTGTGGTGTCGTACTTACCCATTATCTGAGCGTAACCTGTAAGACCGGCCTTAACGATGAGACGGAAGCTGAATTCCGGCATCTCCTTTTCGTATTCGGCTGCGATCTCCGGACGTTCCGGACGCGGACCGACGAAGGACATGTCACCCTTTATTATATTGAATATCTGCGGAAGCTCATCGAGACGGCATTTTCTTATGAAAGCACCGACTTTTGTGATACGGTCGTCATGATCCTTCGCAAGAACAGCAACGCCGTCTTTTTCGGCATCCACCTTCATGCTGCGGAACTTGAGAACGTTGAAACGCTTGCCGCGGGTCGTAAGTCTTTCCTGCTTGTAGATCACCGGACCGCCGTCCTCTATCTTGATCGCTAGAGCGACCACCGCCATAGGGACAAGCAGTAACGGAAGTATAATAAGTGCCAGAACAAAGTCGATAATTCTCTTTGTCGCCCTTACCTCAAAGGAAAGCCCGCTGTTGCGGCACAGAAGCAAAGGCGAGTCAAAAAGATTGATTTCCTGAGCGCCTCTTACTATTATATCGGATATTTTCGGAGCCATATAAACACGGAGCGAGCGGTCGAAGCAGAACTTCAGAAGAACGTTTCGCATATGGTCAGGAACGTCATACATTATGACCGCACCATATCCGAGGATCTTTTCCTTGATGACTTCAATATCCTCATCTGCCTTTATGGATTCGGCAATAATGTATTTATCTGTCCTCCGGCTCATCTTGAGAACAAGATTACCGGCGTTCTGACTTCCGTATACTATTATCATTCGCCTTGGAGGGAAAAGCATTTTATACAGTGCCGAGCTGACGAGCGTCCATACAAGTACTATTATAAGGTCTATGAACGTTAAAAAGATCATCGGCATAAAATGCATGAAATCACGCCCTATAACGCTTATCTGACAGTACGTTATAAGGTTGATGACAAACACTGAAATTATCTGGGAATAAAAAGCCTCCGATTTCCGGAGATATCCTACCTTGTAGCTCCCGTAGACCTGATTAAAGATCACAGCGATGACCAGATAGATACCGATAACCATCCAGTTCCCCTTGCGGTAGAACGGCAGGACTATCTCGGCTGAATAATACATGTACCAGGTAAATCCGAAAGCCGCCGTGAGAAGAACGGTTATAAAAAGGGAGGAAAGCCAGTTCAGTGTCCTTTTAAAAGGTTCTAAATTCGGTATATGTTTTTGCATATATTATGTCTACCTCTTGCAAAAGGTCTTGGCATTCTTTGTTTCACTAATCGTTTATACCACCCTGCAGATCCGCAAACTGCGGTTACTTTCTGAAGGCATGCTGACAGCGCACGTATCTGCGTGTGTTGCACAGATGTCCGTGCTGATAAAAGAGCCGCAAAAACGTTGGTAAAAAACAGTACCGTTTTCGGGCGCATATATATTTAATTATATCTATAAATTCGGAAAAGTCAATAGAAATCCATGTGGTCTTTTGTGAAACTTTACTTTACCGGTGCGTTTTTATCGCATTATGAGAAATTTTTTAAAAAAACCACTTGCAAAGCACCATGATATATGCTATAATTTTAAAGATGCTTAAAGCATCATATGCGGATATGGCGAAACTGGCAGACGCGTTAGCTTCAGGTGCTAATCGGGGTAACTCGGTGCAGGTTCAAGTCCTGTTATCCGCATTTTTTATTATGTTTCGGACAGGTCGCACTGAGGTGCGGCCTGTTTTTGTTTATAGTTCTGATTGAAAAACTCAAAAGAAAATGTTATAATATTAATAGCAGATTTGACCTTTATAAAACGTATTCAAAGCATTTGAAAATACAATCTGACTATAAAAACAAAGGAGCTGATCACATGGGTGCGTATTCTGTTCCAAGCAACAAACCGTTCAAGACAAAAAACAAACTGAATAAAAGCAAGGACATCAAAAGAATCAAAGAAGGTCTTTCACTGATCCAGAGCGGAAAAACTGTCATCGACATCAATAACAACTCTATC
>JBGUVZ010000296.1:0-14217 GCA_045220685.1 Oscillospiraceae bacterium
ACTTTTCCCGAAAGAGCAGAAAGCATTCTTTCAGCATCTTCCTCCGCTTCCGGCTTTCCGAAAACCTTTCCGTCATATACCACCACGGTATCGCTGCCTATTACAACATCTGAAGGATGACTTTCCGCAATGAATCCGGCCTTTCTGCAGGCGAGATATTCCGCACTTTGCTCGGCGGATACACCGTCCGGAATGGTCTCGTCTATATCAGCCGGTATACATTCAAAATCGCTTACAATAAACCCTAACAGTTCCCTTCTTCTCGGCGATGCCGATGCAAGTATAACTGACATTTATATTTGCCCCTTTCATACTTGTCTCTGATCAAATAAGGATTATCAGAAACAAATTGCTTCGCATTTTCTGAAGCGCGCGAAGTACACAGGTTTATCTATCTTATCTATCAGATCAGTCAAGCAGACTGTCGAGTTCATCTATAAGTTCACCGAATATTTCAAGAGCTGCATTTACTGGTTCAGGTGAAGACATGTCAACACCGGCGATCTTAAGAAGTTCGATCGGTGAAGCGGAGCAGCCGCCGCTAAGGAACTTGATGTAGTTATCCACAGCCGGCTTTCCTTCCTTAAGGATCTTTCTTGAAAGAGCGATGGCTGCGGAGTAACCTGTAGCGTACTGGTATACATAGTAGTCATAGTAGAAGTGCGGTATTCTTGCCCATTCAAGGCTGATGTCCTCATCTATTACTATGTCGTCGCCAAAGTAAAGCTTATTGAGATCATAATAGATGGCAGAAAGATTTTCAGCTGTAAGGCCCTCACCCTTTTCAGTCATCTCGTTGATCTTAAGTTCAAACTCAGCGAACATTGTCTGACGGTAAAGAGTTGTTCTGAACTGTTCAAGGAAGTAGTTTATAAGATAAGCCTTCTGCTTCTTGTCTGTTGTTGTCTTAAGGAGATATTCCATAAGAAGTGCTTCGTTGCATGTTGAAGCAACTTCAGCAACGAAGATAACATAGTCAGAATAAACCGGAGGCTGAGTCTTGTTTGAATAGTATGAGTGGATAGCATGACCCATCTCATGTGCAAGTGTGAATTCGCAGTTAAGAGTATCCTTGTGATTAAGAAGAACGAAAGGATGTACCTTTGCACCTGCTGAATACGCACCGCTTGTCTTGCCCTTGTTTTCGTAAACGTCGATCCAGCGGTTGTTGAAGCCTTCCATGAGGATCGAACGATATTCATCGCCCATCGGTTCAAGAGCGTTGTACACGTTCTTCTTTGCTTCTTCGAAGTTTATCTTCATGTCGCAGTCTGAAACCACAGGAGTGTAAAGATCGTACATGTGAAGCTCGTCAACGCCGAGAAGCTTCTTTCTGAGCTTTACGTACTTGTACATGTACTCCATGTTGTTGTGAACTGCATCGATAAGGTTGTGGTAAACAGAAACCGGAACGTCAGTTCTGTCAAGTGAGGCATGAAGTGATGATTCATACTTTCTTGCCTTTGCATTGAATGAAAGCTGCTTTGTCTGGGCAGCAAGCATAGCAGCGATAGTGTTCTTGTACTTGTCGTAGCTTGCATACATTGAATGGAAAGCAGATTCTCTGAGTACTCTGTCAGAGCTCTTTACAAGCGGAATGTATGTTCCGTGTGTAACCTGATGCTTTTCACCCTTTGAGTCTGTCGCATCTTCAAAATCAAGTTCAGCATCGGAAAATACGGAATAGATGGTATCCGGAGCTTCCTGCATCTGTCCGGCAAGAGCCATGATCCTTTCTTCAGCTTCTGAAAGAGTGTGTTCCTTTCTTTTCTGAAGACGGCTTACATAAAGGCGGTAAAGTTCAAGATCCTTGTTCGCTTTGAAAAATCCTTCGAGAACGCTGTCATCTATCGAAAGGATCTCAGGTACCTCAAAGGCACCTGCTTCACAGATATCAGAAATAAGTGCTGAAAGTCTTCCGCACATTTCCTGATAAGCTGAATTTCTGTTGTCCTCGTCACGTCTGCGGTGAGCGTAGTTTACGAGGCTGTCGAGTTTAATACCGAGCTCATCATTCAGTCTGAAATATTCAAGCATTGTTTCAGCTGATTCTGAAAGTCTGCCCTTATACGAAGCAAGCTTTTCAGTCATTGCCTTTACTTTACTGTAATCGTCGTTCCAGCAGTTATCATCCTTGTAGATGTCGGTAACTGCCCACTTGAATTCTTCTGATACTTCAGAACGTTCCTTAACTGTTTCCATCATAATTTTTCCTCCGTTTCTTTTCATTGAAACACTGACGAAGCCGGGGTTTCGCCCCGATTCCCCTCACTAAGCAATTCACTTATCAGTGTTTCCGTATTTTTACTTTAATGCCTGTACTGTAAAGTAGACTGCTGTAAGTCCGGCAAGCAAAGCGAAATTCACAATCGTGAAAACTCCCATGTATTTCTTCATGTCAGCACCTTCAGCTTTTGAATACTGCTTGTATGAAATGACACTTGCAAGCGAAGCCACAAGAGTACCGAGCCCTCCGAGGTCAACGCCGAGAAGAAGTGCTCCCGCATTGTCTGTAAATCCTGAAAGCATTACTGCAGCCGGAACATTGCTTATTACCTGACTTGCCAGTACACCGGCAATGAATTCATGTCCTGCCACAACTGACGAAAGCGAACTGCTTATCACATCTATCTTTGCAAGGTTTCCTACAAAAATAAAAAACGCCACAAAGGTAAGAAGCAGAAAATAATCCACCCTCGCAAACAGTCTGCGGTCAGTAAATGCACATACTGCAGATACCACGGCAAGACAGACATATCCGTTTACTATTCTGAGTACTGTAAGCACGCAGACTGCAAACAGAATCGTGTATATAATAAAGTTTCTTTTACTGCTTATTTTCGCACTGCCTGTACGGTCTGAGTCAAGTTTCATGTCCTTTATCAGAAAAAAGGTCACAATGTTCACGAGCGCCAGGCTCACAAGTCCATAAGGGATGACAGCTTCGGTGAACTCACTCATCTTCATGTTGAACTGCGAGTAGATGTACAGGTTCTGCGGATTTCCAAAAGGCATAATCATACTTCCGAGATTGGCTGCCACCGTTTCCATTACCACAAGCGGAATAAGACATTTTCTGCCCGCACGGTTATACAGCCCGACGGTAAACGGAACGAGTGTTATAAGAGCAACGTCATTGGTTATCAGCATAGCACTGAAAAAAGTGATGTTTACTAAAAGCATAGCAACAGTTCTTGAACTGTCCGAGCTTTTCAGTATCGCTGCCGAGATAACGTCAAAAAGCTTTGTTTCCATAAGTCCTGCCACAACAAGCATGAGGCAGAACAGAAGTATAAGTACCGAAAAATTTATATATCCTAAATAATCAGCTGAAGGATGAACAAAAAAGGCAGACAGAACTGCGCCTATAGCTGCCACAGAAAGAACAGGTTCTTTCTTTAAAAATGATATCATTAAATATCCGCACCTCTAATTATACAATATAAGTCTGCTGACATGCAGGGACAGTATGATCACACAAGTAAAGGATCACTGAAACTCATCAGTGATCCTGTATATTTGGAAACGCTGATTTATGAATAAATCAGCGCAGGGTACGGGGCGAAGCCCCGCAATCTCCCCACCAAGCAATCCGGCGAAGCCGGATTGCTGACTTAATCAGTGTTTCCATAATAATTCTGTTTTATCAGAGAAGATCTGCTATGTCGAGAATGAGTCTTTCTGACTTTTCCCAGCCGAGGCACGGGTCTGTAATTGACTTTCCGTAGATGCCTTCGCCTATCTTCTGAGCACCGTCTTCAATATAACTTTCGATCATAAGGCCCTTGACCATGCTCTTGATGTCATCTGAATGTCTGCAGCTGTGGAGGATCTCCTTTGCGATACGGATCTGTTCAAGTGGCTTCTTGCCAGAGTTTGCGTGGTTTGTATCCACGATAAGAGCAGGATTCTGAAGCTTTCTCTCCTGATACATATCGAAAAGCTGGATCATGTCTTCGTAGTGATAGTTTGCGTGTGACTTACCGTCGCTGTCAACATATCCTCTGAGGATGGCATGAGCTGTGTCGTTACCTGTTGTAGTTACGTCCCAGCCTCTGTAGATAAATGTATGTGGCACCTGAGCTGCCTTGATAGAGTTGAGCATTACTGAAATGTCGCCGCTTGTAGGGTTCTTCATACCTACAGGAATTGTAAGACCGCTGGCAACAAGTCTGTGCTGCTGGTCTTCAACTGAACGCGCACCGATAGCACAGTAACCGAGAATGTCATCAAGATATCTGCCGTTTTCAGGATAAAGCATTTCGTCCGCACAGATAAGCCCAGATTCGTTTACAGCTCTTGCATGAAGCTTTCTTACTGAAATGATACCGCCGATGAGGTCTTCCTTCTTTTCCGGATCTGGCTGATGAACCATTCCCATGTAGCCTTCGCCTGTTGTTCTCGGCTTGTTTGTATATATTCTCGGAACGATCATTACCTTGTCCTTGACCTGCTCCTGTACCTTTGCAAGTCTTGTAACATAGTCGATAACTGAATCTTCGTTATCAGCTGAACAAGGTCCGATAATGAGAACGAATTTATCTGATGCCCCTGTGAAAATGTCCCTTAATTCCTTATCTTTCTTTTCCTTAACACTGATGATATTGGCGTCAATAGGAAACTGTTCCTTGATCTCTTTAGGAATCGGAAGCTTCCTGCTGAAATTCATACCCATGGGCTAAAACTCCTTACAATTTTATTTGGAAATAAAAAATACACTTATATTATACCACAAAAAACATGTTTTTTCCAGTCATAAATTGATTTTTCAGAATTTGTTCAGAAAAGTTCAAATTTGATTGACATTTTAATATACTTGTGATAAAATAATAATATATCAAAGGGATATTTGTTGTTATGTTTTCGGCATTTCGCATAAATCGTCTTTTACCGATTGTTTCGTATATGTCATGATAACTAAGCAACGACAAGGCAAATAAGCAAAGAAAATCACTAAAATTCGTAAGGAGGATGGGCTGTTCTTTTACAGTCTGGTGTACATAATATGGAAATTATCAAAGTCAATCCGCAAAAATGTATCTCGTGCAATGCTTGTATCAGAATCTGTCCTGCACCAGAAGCTTGTGTTCCAAGTACAACTCCGGAAGGCAAAAACTACGTAGGTATCAATTCCGCTAACTGTATCAGCTGCGGCGAATGTATCAGGCACTGCCCTCATGATGCAAGGTATTATGAAGACGACTATGAAGACTTTATTGAAGACATGTACAGTAAAAAGGGTAAGGTTTCACTTCTTGTCGATCCTTCTATCAGAGTAGCATTTCCTGACGTATGGCAGGATGTTCTCAAATGGTTTTATATTCAGGGCATAAGAAAGATCTATGACGTATCATTCGGTGCTGACATAGCAACATGGGCACAGCTCCGTTCAGTAAGCACAGGAAAAATCAAAAAATATATTTCTTCGTCATGTCCTGCAGTCATCGGCTACGCAGAAAAACATGACCATACACTCATTGAAAAACTTTCACCTGTATACAGTCCTGCACTGTGCATGGCTCTGTATGCAAAGTTTAAACTTAAAGACACATCTGAATTTGCTTATCTCGGTCCGTGTCCGGCCCGCAAGGCTGAATTCGAATCCACCAAGCTCATTCAGTACAATGTAACCTTCAAGAGAATGAAGGAATACTTCGCTAAGCGCCAGATCACATTCTCAAGCACCGGTCAGGGCTTCAGCTTTGAATTCACACACAGACAGGGCCTTATGGGCGCTCTCTACTGCAAGCCTAAGGGGCTTAAGGAAAACCTTCACGAATACCAGCCTGAAATGAACATTTCAAACTGCGACGGTATTTCCAAGACATATGCACAGCTTAACAAGTACAACGCACTTGCTGCCAAGGATTATATTCCTGACGTATTCGAAGTTCTCAGCTGTGACGAAGGCTGTAACGGCGGTATAGGAATCGAAATAAACGGCGAAGCTCCTGCTCCTGCAGTTATTTCAAGAGTAATGGACGTCACAAGAAAAGACGCCATCAAGAGACAGAACGGTATTTTCAATCTCAACAAGGGCGACAAGCTCTTCAAGGAATTTGACAAGGAACTCAAACTTGAAACATTCTTAAGAAAATACGAACCTCAGAGAAATAATTTCCGTACTCCTACACTTGCTGATCTTAATAATGTATATAACTCAATGTTCAAATTCACAGATGCAGACAGAAACGTAAACTGTCAGGCCTGCGGATGCAAGACATGCAAGGAAATGGCTATTGCAGTTTTCCACGGAACAAACCAGAAAGAAAACTGTGTATTCTATTCAAGAAACATCACTGGCAACGATTCAGCTGCAGTTGCTGAAATCAGAAATACACTTGATTCAGTTGAAAAGATCATCAGAGAGAACATGCCTTCACTCAACGATCAGGTAGCTGTTATCAGAAAAGAAGCAGTTTCGATCTACTCAAACAATGACAAGACTGCCGAAGCAGCAAAGACCATCAACAAGGTAATCACACAGATGATCGAAGCATGCAACAACCCGAAGGGTGTTTCAAGAGAAACTATTTCAGAAATTTCAGGAACTCTGGAACTTATCAGAAAGATCATCGTAAACCTCGACAAGTTCGTTACAAAGAACTCCGAGTCAGGCTACACCATTGACAAGTGTGTATCTTCTATCGATGATATCTCAAATACTATCCAGAGCACTGTAAACAACATAACACACAGATAAATAAATATATACCCTATTACTCCGCCACTTATCTGACGGAGTAATAGTATTTTTTTGAAAGAAAGATGGATACAGAATGAACTACGAACTTATAACCGCGCCGCTCATCGGTGCAGCAATAGGAACAGTAACCAACGGCATTGCAATAAGAATGCTTTTCAGGCCGTGGAAGGCAGTATACATAGGCAAGCTGAAGGTACCGTTCACACCAGGTCTTATACCTAAGGAAAAGCCAAGAATAGCAAGATCGATAGCAGACGTTATCGGAAACAATCTTCTCGATGACGCAACTATCAGAAAATCTCTGCTTTCAGATGATATAAAAACGAAGATCACAACAGCTCTTAACCAGAAAATCGATTCACTTTCAGAGAGCACGCAGACTCTTTCAGAACTCCTTGATTCAAAAGGTTTCATGACAGTTGTCGATGACAAGGAAAAGTCCCTAAAGGATACAGCAGGTTCCAGCATTGCAAACAAAATGATCGATATGAACGTTGCTTCATCGCTTCTCGACTTTGCCGAAGAGGAACTTGCACACAACTCCAATCCTCTTATATCAGGTTTTGCTCCGAAGGCGATCAGTTCAGCACGCGAATCACTGATCAAAAAGATAAATGATCTTATCACCGAAAAAGCACCTTCCCTTATCTCCGGTCTCATTGACAAGGAGTACGAAAAGCTCAAGGACAAGCCGGTTGGCGAATCGATAAACTATCTTAAGGAAA
This sequence comes from Oscillospiraceae bacterium, assembly GCA_045220685.1. Lineage (GTDB taxonomy): Bacteria > Bacillota > Clostridia > Oscillospirales > Ruminococcaceae > HUN007. The sequence goes on from JBGUVZ010000296.1 coordinate 7,432, forward strand.
AATTCCCTGACTACGAGGAAAAGCTCTGGGCACTGTACTCCGGATTTATCGGAAAGTACCTTACTAACCTTCTTAAGGGATTCAATATAAGCGGTATTGTCGAACAGAAAATAAACGAGTTTGAACTTCCTGAACTCGAAAAACTCATTATGGACATCGCCCGCAAGGAACTCAACGCACTCGTTGCACTGGGCGGCCTCCTCGGATTCCTTATGGGATTTCTTAATGTATTTCTCGGTTAAATCAAAATGGTATTCTTTGCGCCGCAAAGAATACCATTTTTTTATTAAGCCATATGATATACTTTTACATTTAATTGCAATTTGTGAATAAAAACCCCTAACTTTTCTGTTTGAAATGCACAAAAAATATTAGATAATTTTTAACGGCAATCAAAATAATTCGGTTGAAAAACTCGCTAAAATATGATAAAATTATACATAGATTAATCAATAAACTGGAGGTCGTTTTATATGAAATGTCCAAACTGCGGCGAGATAATTAAAGAAAAAAAGAAAATGAACTTCTGCGGTTACTGTGGTGCAAATCTTAAAACCGGCGAAAAAACATTCACATCACCGGAACCGAGAGAAAATATATCATTGAACACAAACACAGAAAGGATAAACGATTTTACACCGAAACCTGCAGCTCCTGCTGCTCCGGCACATCCGGAAACACTTGATTTCGGCTCACCTTTCGAGAGAATGGTAAAGGAAAACGCCTTAAACCAGGCCCAGTCAAATCCTGATTTTGTTCCTCCATTCGGAAATATACCTAACATTAACACAAACACAGTAAATCAGGGACCGGCAGCTCCTGCTCAGACCACTGTAGCACCTCCTCCGTTCAACTCATTCCAGCCAGCTGACTTCACAATGAGTAACCCTGGCGAAGCACCTGAAAAGAAGATCACTACAGTTGAGCCTCCGATCATTCCGGATACTCCAGCTTTTTCAGTTCCGCCAACTCCGGTAACTCCGGTACCTGAAAATCCGGCTGCCGCACCTAAGCCTGCTGCTCCGAAGAGCGCATCACCGATCGCATCATTCGATCCTTCATCACTTTCGATGTTCGATCCTTACAAGATGAACAATGCAGGCGGCAACGGCGGCGGTGCATATGAACCGCTCGATTCTGATCCGCTTGATGCAAAGCCTGTATCTATTTCATCATACAACGAAAGACTGTCACTTCTTATCGAACAGACTTCACAGCCTTACGGTGCTGAACCTGAAAATAAAGAAGAAGCACCGAAAAATGATCAGTCTGAAGTTAAAGCTGAAAACAACAGTGATGGACTTGATCCTGCAATAAACATTGCAAGAAACAATGTCACCATGAGAAATGATACAGATGACTCCGGTGCAAATCCTATCACATACATGGAATACACCAAGAGCACAGACAGAAAATCAAATGAAAACAAATATGCATCATTTGACTTTACTGTTCCGGAAATCAAACCAGCTTCTGCTTCTGAAACTCCTGAACAGGAAGCCGCTCTGCTTGAAAAGCTCAGAAAGGAAGAGGCAAAGAAAGCTATTGACGAATCTGTCGATTCAATTCTTGATTTCACAGCACACAAAAAGGCAGTTTCAGAAGCTGTTCCTGACAAGCCTGTACAGCCAATAATCGAAGAAACACCGGCAGCACCTGTCACTGAAACTGTAAAACAGCCTGAACCGGAACCTGTAAAACCTGCAGAACCTGAACCGGAACCAGAGCCGGCAAAGGAAAAGATCATCAACTACGTTGGTCAGGAAAAGAAGGCAGCTGTACAGATGATCAAGTTCAAAGGTCTTGTGCCTGAGATCGAATATGTAGACAGCGACAAGGATTTCGGATTTGTTGTTGCACAGAGCATTCCAGCCGATACTGAAGTTCTTCCGGGAACAGCAGTAAAGCTTTCAGTAAGCGCCGGTACATGGTCTGAATGGGAAGAAAACCCGATGCCTGTATCGCCTAACAATTTCCTTATCGAAACAAAGACTGAATACAGAAAGAGAAACAGAACACGCACAACTGACAAGCGTGATACAACTGATTCAAGCGAATACGAAGGATACACACTCACTGGCACTGATCAGAAATTCTCTGAATGGGAAACTGACCAGTACTACACAGCAGAAGCTATCCCTCCGGGACCTACCTGCGAGATCGTTCGTGTAGCCAGCGGTTTCAAATATGCCGGATGGTTCAATCCTGCAAATATGAACGGAATGTCATTCTCAAGCCCTGACGTTGCTAACTTCTTCAACACCAACCTTTCAGGTGTAAAGTGGATGTACGAAGAGATCATCTCAGATCAGAATATCAAGCCGGACGTTAAGAACTGGAAGCTCGTTACTGACAACATGAGCACAACTCCTGCCGGAGATCCGATGATGAGCAACATCTTCTTCAGCGCACATGTACTTGACGGCAAGTCATACGCTATGAAGTTCGGATCAGCGGAAACTGAATGGTATGTTTACAAGAGAAGAAATCTTCTCGAAACTATCTACCACTTCGAAAAGGAGATCGTTTCCGACTGGGGCGAATGGTCAGAATGGGCAGAAGCTCCGCTTACAGGATCTGATGACTGCGAAGTTGAAAGCAGAACACTCACCAGATCAAGACGCAAGATTCCGAATAATTAATTTAATATTTATAAACAAGAATCCCACCTCGCTGCGCGAGGTGGGATTCTTGTTTAGGTGAGGATACGGGGCTTCGCCCCGTGACCCCATGCTGATTAAGTTAGCAATCCGGCTTCGCCAGATTGCCTGGGTGCGGAGATTACGAGGCTTCACCCCGGTCCCCCACGCTGATGTGGAGAGATTGCGGTGCTTTGTCTCAGTTTCATTAGATGCTGAGTATCACTTTTGTAACAAGCGCAGCAAACTGTTTTGATACACGGTCTGCTATCTCCTGGACTTCCTTGTGGTCAAGCGGTTTCTTGGAGATACCGGCTGCCATGTTGGTTATGCATGAAATGCCGCATATCTCAAGGCCCATGTGCTTGGCTGCCATTGCTTCGCAGGCTGTGCTCATTCCTACGGCGTCACCGCCCCACAGAGCGGCCAGTCTTACTTCTGCAGGTGTTTCATAGTTAGGACCTGTGAACTGTACGTACACGCCTTCACGAGGCTTTATTCCGCATTCATCTGCGGCTTTTTTTATGCACTCTCTCATTCTCTTACTGTACACTTCGCTCATGTCAGGGAATCTTGTGCCAAGCTCTTCGATGTTCGGTCCAATAAGCGGGCTTGGAACTCCTGTAGTGATGTGATCAGTGATTATCATGAAATCACCGGCTGAAAATTCAGGATTCACACCGCCTGCGGCATTGGTAAGCACGAGTTTCTTTGCTCCCATCATTCCCATAAGTCTTACCGGAAGGACAACGTCAGACATGCTGTAGCCCTCGTAGTAGTGTACTCTGCCCTGCATTATAACAACAGGTACGTTTTCAACGTAACCGAACACAAAGCGACCCTTGTGGCCTTTTACAGTCGATACAGGGAAGCCTTCAATATCCTTGTACTCTACTACTGCCTCTGTTTTTATTCCCTCAGCGTAATCACCGAGACCGGAACCGAGTATCAGTGCGACCTCCGGTTTAAAATCTGTTTTTTCTCTTATGCTTTTTAAGCAAGACATTAATTTGTTATACATAGCTTTCATTCCTTTCGTTTTATCGTATAGCCGCCAGATCCGGCTGAGCCGGATCTGCGAAAGTGGGAGAATGCGGGGCTTGGCCCCTTTCCCCTGCACTGATTTATTCATAAATCAGCGTTTACTTATCTGCTCAAAGTTTTTCTAGAATCGATGTACCGATCGTTCCTTCAGGCATTTTCAGATCAAAGTTATCAAGTATCGATGCACCTATTACGGCGAAGCAGTTCTGGTCGTCGATCTTACCGCCTGTTTTCATTGAAGGAGAGTATGCGACAAACGGTACCTTTTCTCTTGTGTGGTCTGTTCCCGTGTGTGTAGGATCATTTCCGTGATCGGCGGTTATAATAAGCAGATCATCTTCACGAAGCTTTTCAAGAAGTTCGCCGAGCTTTACGTCAAAGCGTTCAAGTTCTTCGGCATATCCCACCGGATTTCTTCTGTGTCCCCACAGTGCATCGAAGTCAACAAGGTTTACAAAGCAGAGGCCTTTAAAATCCCTGTCTGCAATCTCTATGGTCTGTTCCATTCCGTGAACTGAACTCTTTGATTTGTTTGACTCGGTTATTCCCTCGCCGTCAAATATGTCTGAAATCTTGCCTACGGAAATAACGTCATATCCGTTTTCCTTAAGCACATCCAGAGCAGTCTTTCCGAATGGTTTCAGAGCGTAGTCGTGGCGGTTGCTTGTACGGACAAACTCGCCTTTCTTCTTGCCCACATACGGTCTGGCAATTACTCTGCCCACCTTCCATTCATCCTTCATGGTAAGTTCCCTTGCTATCTCGCAGCAGCGGTAGAGCTCGTCAAGTCCGAATGTCTCCTCATTGCCGCAGATCTGAAGAACGGAGTCTGCCGAGGTGTAGACTATCATGTGACCGGTAGCGATCTCCTCTTCCGCAAGCTCGTCGAGAATGACCGTACCGCTGGCACTCTTGTTGCCGATTACCTTGTGGCCTGTACGCTTTTCCAGTTCCTTTATAAGTTCATCCGGAAAACCCGTTTCGGTAAAGGTTTTAAAAGGAGTGGTTATCTTAAGGCCCGTCATTTCCCAGTGGCCTGTCATGGTATCCTTTCCGTTGCTGGCTTCATAAAGATATGCAAATTTACCTGCAGGATCATCCACCGGAACCACCTTATCTATCTTATGAAGATTGGCTATTCCCAGTTTCTGAAGATTAGGTATCTTAAAACTGCTTACCGACTGTGCGATATGCCCCAGTGTGTCTGTCCCCTTGTCACCAAATCTTTCGGCATCCGGCATGGCACCGGCACCGAGTGAATCGATGACCACCACAAATATTCTTCCGTATTTTTTCACTTAAATTACCTCCTTTATAAGCAAAACGGCTTTTTCAAGTTCTTCCGTCTTTACTGATGTACATGACAGAAGAAGGACTGCTCCCCCGTTTTCATTTATCTGACTTTTAAACTTAAGACCCTTTGCTGCAGCACGTTCCTTCAGTTTTTCAGGCTCATGCACCTCTGCAAACCGGACTTTCAGCATTACCCCGCTTCCGCAGGGAAGGATGTTTACATTATCACCGAAAGTGTTCTTTATTATATCAGCAAGCATTGCAGATTTTGAAGCATAAAGCTTTTTCAGCTTCCTTATCTGTGAATCCATGTGTCCGTCCCTAATAAACTGGCACAGAGCTATCTGTTCAGTCTTGGATGCGGTCTGGTTGTAGTCTGCCGCCACCTCCAGGTATTTTTCCATCATTTCATCCGGAAGTACCATATAGCTCATTCTAATGGACGGCAGAAGCAGTCGGGAAAATGTACCGGTATAGACTACGTTTTTTCCTGATGCAAGGCTCTGCAGCGATGGCGTTCTCCTTGAAAAATAGGAAAACTCATTTCCGTAGTCGTCCTCGATGATGAGCCTGCCGGCGTCCATCGCTGATTTTATAAGAGAGAAACGCTCCTCGACGGTCATGACATCGCCGAACTCACCTTTGCTTGACGGATTTACATAAATGACATCCGGCTCGTCATTGGTAATTCTCCAGCCGTGGTCGCGGAAAACCGCCGTACCCTGTCTGAAATCAGGATTGCTGAAACTTATCTTCTTTTTTTCACCTATTACCGAACAGAGAATATGCAGAAGGCTCTGCACACCGGCACCCACAACGATGTTATACGGCGAGCATACAACGTTTCTGCGTGACGAGATAAACGCTGCAATTGCCTCACGGAGTTCGTATTCACCCTGAGGCTCACCGTAGGAGAGAAGCCTCTCATCCTGTCTGAGGGCGCTCTTGATGTACCTTCTCCACATATCGAAGTTAAAACTCTCCCTGTCAGCACCTGCCGAGGAAAAATTATAAATGATCTCCGGTTTATGTGACTCGTCTTTTTTCGTATCCTGTCTTCTGTCGGCAGGACAGATGGAACTTACGTAAAAGCCGCTGTTCTTGCGTGAAATAATATACCCGTCAGCAGCAAGTGACATATATGCATTTTCAACGGTGGTACGGCTTATTTCCAGCTCTTCGGAGCAGCGTCTTATTGACGGAATCTTCTGCCCCGGTGAGAGTGTACCATTCATTATCATGTTTTTATAATATCCGTAGACCCTGAGGTAAAGCGGTTTGTCATCATCCGGAAACTGATACTTCATAAAGTGACCCCTTAAAAATTCTTGTTTTTGTGTATTTCATTAACGACAAAGTTATATTATTATTATATACATAAGATTCATATGATTCAAGTAGGTTTAGAAATTTTTAAAAAGGAGTTGTTCCTATGAAAGATCAGAAAATTAAAACAATGACCACAACTGCAATGTTTACAGCTATAATAACTGTACTTACAGCATGTTTCCAGATAAAGACTGTAAACGACGGATACATACACTTCGGTGATTCGATGATATACCTTGCGGCATGTCTTCTTCCTGCACCATATGCCATTTTCGCCGGTTCTGTCGGCGGAGCAATGGCAGATGTCCTTTCAGGCTCTGCAGTATGGGCACTTCCGACACTTATCATAAAGGCACTCAACACACTGCCGTTCATACTTGCTCTTAAGTATCTTAAGAAGAAGGAAAACGACAGCAGGATCATAACAAAGGAAATGATCATCATGAGTGCTGTTTCCGGTATCATCACAGTTGCCGGCTAC
>JBGUVZ010000297.1:0-5187 GCA_045220685.1 Oscillospiraceae bacterium
TGTATGTAGATAATGTTATCGGATATGGCGAGAAAACGAAATACTGGTTTCTTGGTGCATCGGTACCTAAAAGCAGTATTAATCCGCTTGATATAGCTGAAGTTAAGACTTCCGTGGATTCTCATTTATACAGCAGAGATAATATTTCAGATATTGGTGAAAAGTCTGTTATTTCAGTTTCTGATACGGAATTTGAATATGATCCGGATGACAGTGATTCAAAGATTATTGATTCGTTTGAAGAATTTGAGGAGCTTAATAAGAAATATGGCGGAAAGTATTCGCATATATCAGACGAACTGCTATATGAGGATTTCTTTGATGACAATGTTTTGATGATAATAACTCAACCTGCTGAAAAATCAAATTATAGATACAACATTCACAGCCTTAATATCGGCAGTGACGGAAATCTGAAAGTGGATGCTGTAAAGTGTGTAAACAGAGAAGAAAAATCAGAGGATGACAGTACAGAATGGCATCTTGCTGCGGCGGTATCCAGAAAAGATCTTGTTTACGGACCTGATGATGTTAAAATCAATGTGACATATAATGTTCAGGAAGCAATCGCGGGTAAATACGAGTGATAAATAAACTATAACAATTATAATTCCAATTACGGGTGTTTTGTTTTTCAGGACACCCGTTTTAAAATATCATGACACTTGCACATCATGTAAACCATGAAAAAATAATTTACTATAAACTATGGAAATAATCAAGCTTTTGTGTTATAATATTTATAAAGTTTTGATATTCATACTGAAACGATAATGAGAAAAGGAGAACGAAAAACATGAAAAAACATTACGGAACAATTATTCTTTCAGCTTTAATGGCTGGAACAGTATTCACAGGATGCGGACCAGTGGAAAACACTGAGGTGCCGGCTGCGGAACCATCGGTTACGGAAGCTATGACTGAGGAAGCAGTAACTGAAGAGGTAACAGAGGCTGAAACCGAAGCAGAGACCGAACCTGTGACGGAAGAAACTGAACCGGCTGTTACAGAATCAGCTTCAAAACATGATTCCAATCTTGCTGCCATTGACGGAACGCAGGAGATTGTGTTCGGAGAATTTGGAGATTATGGCGGAGCTCATACTTTTAATGAATTATATGAACAGGGGATGGCCAGTGTTTCTGACAGCGTTGACGGACTTGCTATGGCTATATGCCGCATAGGAGCTGCTGCCGGATCATGTTACTACGAGGCTGCCTATACGTCAGATTTCGGAAAGACCTGGAAGCATGCTGAAAGTATAATGGATAATATCCAGGTAAGTAACGGAGTTATCACTATTCATGTTCTCGATAGCGGCGATATTCTTCTGTTCCGCTACCACGGACCGGACAAAGAAGGCCAGCCGGCTGTTCAGCTGTTCACTCAGAGTGAAGCCGAACCGAAGCCTAAGATAAGCCAGACTTTTTACCTTGATGAATTCCTTCCTGAACCGGGTTATGATTCTTCTAATTATGAAGCCACCTATACGGAAGGAAATATTCTGCATGTAGACTGTCTGAATGAGGAAAAGGAGATCACAGACAGCTTTGACGTTCCGCTCGATGAAATTGAATTTGAGTATAAAGAAAGATAAATTAATTGATTAAGTATAAAGTGTAAAGATATCGGAGAAAAACAAAATGAAATATATAATTATTGCGGCTGCGGTTATAGCCGTACTTATCGTTTTAAAAGTAATCGGAGACAGAAAATACAAAAGGGATTGGATGATATATGCCGAAAAGTCATTCGGTATCAAACGAAGAATTGACGAAGACCTTAAAGACAGGATGAATCAGATAAGGGTGCTTTATGATATCGAGAAGAATCTTGTTCCGAAAGAAAAGCAGATCGATGAGATCACCTGGAATGATCTTAATTTTGATGATATTTTCGCAATGGTCAACCATACGGACAGCTTTGCCGGTGAACAGAATCTGTACTCGAGACTGCATATTCTCTGCGGAAATGAAAAGCATTTTGAAAAACAGGAAAAGCTTATTGAGCAGTTTGATTCTGATAATGACATGAGAAACAAGGCGAGGATCTCTCTTTCTTCTCTTGGAAAAATGGCATCGTCCTATCATATTCCTGAAATTGTAAACAAAATTGATGAACTGAAAAGAACCTTAAGCTTATTTCCGTATATTCTGCTTGGTGTTTTTCTGACTTCTTTGGTAGCGGCAGTTGTTTTACATTCATCAACTTCACTTATGATCTTACTGAACGTTGGTATTTTCAATTTAATTTTAAATTCAATCTTCAAAATGACGAATACTTCGAGAATGCATACACTTTTCATTTTGACACGTCTGATAGGATCCGCTTCCGAAATAAACGGAATTATGAAGGATAAAAATGAAAGAATAAGCGGTATAGTGAAAAAAATGAAGAAGATCCCTGAGCTTATGTCAATGTTCCATATCGGCAGCGACAGAAGCGATGATCCTTTCTTAACCGTATTCGAGTATTTATTCGGTGCATTTATGTTCGACTTTATCACTTATGATATTATGCTGCGTGAAATGCTGAAATACAAAGAAGAATACATGGAACTGTATGACTATGTCGGAGATATCGACTGTGCAATCGCCGTTCTTTCCTTCAGACACAGCCTTGACAATTACTGTATTCCGAAGATCACGAAGGAACGAAGATTTGAACTGAAGGAATGCGTACATCCTGCTGTAAACAATGCCGTACCTAATGATTTTACCTTTTCTTCAAACGTGATACTTACCGGTTCAAACGCATCAGGCAAGTCAACATTTATAAAAACAGCAGCTATTAATCTTATCCTTGGACAGACGGTAAATACATGTACTGCGGCATATGCGGTAATTCCGGAATGCTCGGTAATGACATCGATGGCTGTACGTGATGACGTTATTTCCGGAGAGAGTTACTACATAAAGGAGATCAAATATCTCAAGAGAATGACTGAGGCAGTAAACGAGAACAGAATGATGTTCTTTGCCATCGATGAGATACTCAAAGGCACAAACACCCGTGAAAGAATTGCTGCTTCAAAAGCAGTTTTGAAATATTTTTCAGATAAAAACTGCATCCTCATGGTAGCAACCCATGATACGGAACTTGCAAAAGCATTTGATGACAGCTTTGAAAATTACTACTTCACGGAGAATGTTTCAGAGGGCGATATCTCATTTGACTACAAAATCCACAAGGGAATAAGCCAGACAACAAACGCCATCCGTCTTCTTGAACTTATCGGTTTCCCGGAAGAAATAATAAAAAACGCTTCAGCGCAGTGAACGTATAAATTTTCATACGTTCCTGATATATAAACATAAAAGAAAAAGAACAAAGAGAGAACAAAAGAAAGAAGGAGAATTATGTTTTATGAAGATCGCTTAGCTGAATCTGCACATATGGATCTTTCCAGAACATATGACTTTTCAACGTACAGACATGTACATATTTTTGAAGCAGGAGCAAAACGTGTTTCTGATGTTGACTATGAAGTCATTCCTGATGATTATAAGAGTATCAATCCTCTGAAAAAAGGAGCATACTCTTTGCTGTGGATTGTTTTTACGGTTATAACACTGATCCTGAGTTTTTATTGTGTTACGTTACATCGGGAAAACAGTGAGTATTTTCTTCCGGTTTGCGTTGCTCTGGGATGTGAACTGTGTATACAGATGATCTTAAACAGTGTAGCTTTCCGTAAGCCTCTGGAAAAAAACAGAACTTATACTATCGAATGTGTAGTTGTAAAAGTTATATCGGAAACTAAAAACAGCAGGCTTGCACTGATCGTACCGGAAAAGCAGCAGTATGTTGATGATATACCGTTTGACAATCAGTTCCTTAATAAAATACCGACCAATATTCCGGTAAGACTATATTTTGAGAATGAGTTTACTGAGATGGTCAAGTACTGCAAGATACTGTAACCGGTATAATGAACACAATCAGAAAAATAAATAACAACATAAAGAAAGGCAAAAACAATGAAACTAAATGTAAATGACATTCACAAGAAATTCGGCGATAAAGAAGTCCTTAAAGGTGCGACCTTTGAATTTGAAAAAGGAAAGATCTACGGACTTCTCGGTAGAAACGGTGCAGGTAAGACTACTCTTTTTAACTGTATTAGTGGTGATATGAGATACGAAAACGGTACGGTTTCTATTTTCGATGAAAACGGTACTGACGTTACTGAGAAAAACGAGATCGGTTTTGCGTTTTCTACTCCGGTGCTTCCTGAATTCCTTACCGGATACGAATTTATAAAGTTCTATATGGAGATCCAGAATGTAAACGAGGGAAAGACTCCTGAAGATTATCTTCACCAGCTCCGTTTTACAGATGAGGATATGAACAAGCTTATCAAAGGCTATTCACAGGGTATGAAAAACAAACTGCAGATGCTGACGTTTTTCATTTCACATCCGGCAGTAATTCTTCTCGATGAACCTATGACATCACTTGACGTTGTGGTTGCTCATGAAATGAAGGAAATTCTTCTCTCAATGAAGGAAGATCACATTACCATTCTTTCAACTCACATCATGCAGCTTGCATCAGATCTCTGCGATGAGATCGTTCTTCTTCACGACGGAAAACTTCAGGGACTTTCAACCGACGGCAAAACCGACAGGGAACTTGAAGAGTATGTAATGGAGATCCTGAAGGAGGATTATAAGAATGAATAATCTTTACTTCAAACAGCTCAAGATCATGTTTTACACTGAAGGCAATGAGCTTATCTATTACCTTCAGAGATTTCCGCTTACAAAAAAGCTTGTTACAGACGAGTGCTATAAAAACAGAGATGTAAAGCTTTTTCTTTCGGTATTAAATAAAATACGGAAAATTATAGTCGAATTCTTTCTTGGAATGCTTGCGGTTTTCCTGACTGTCGTATTCCCGTGTCTGATATTTGACAGTGCTACAGTTGTAAAAGATAACTCCGCAGTACTGTTTCATCTGATGTTCTGGATGTTCTGTGTTTTCGGAGCTATCGGACATAACTGTATTGCTTCACGTTCAACTGACAGAAATGATTATATCATGCTGCATGTTATGCATACGCCTGCAAAGGAATATTACATGACACTTCTTTTCAGAAGAATTATAAGGACGTTTGCCGATTTCTTTGTTCTGATATTTTTCGGCGGACCAAAGATGTGGCTGATTTGCTGTGCATATGTTATC
>JBGUVZ010000298.1:0-4938 GCA_045220685.1 Oscillospiraceae bacterium
CTATATGCAGTTAAAGGACAACAGAAAAATATTCATTGTAACTTTCATTATGCAAATGCTCGGAATTCCATTATTCCTGTTATTGCGTGATCTTGCAAATCACCTGATACTATCTTCGGAAAGTAACATACTGGAATCTGCAGACCTGTACCGTGATGAAACTCTGGCACTGTATTCGCATCTTAGCTTACTTTCAGTAATAATTGCTGCTGCCGCATTCTTTTCAGGAGTGTTTACAGCTATATGGATTTTCCGTTATCTTCAAGGAAGATCCGGAGCTGACCTTGTCATGTCTCTTCCTGTAAACAGAAAGCAGCTTTTCTCAGCTGATTTTCTTGCCGGACTCATCACTTATATCTTTCCGTATGTTATCTCCCTGATATTCACTCTGCCTCTGCTGATCACATGGTATAACACTGAACTACGTTCTGATCCTGAGACTAATTATCTCGAAGACATTTTTAATATATATGTATATTATGTTCCTTCACCGGAAGTTATTGTGAAATTCGAGTTCCTGTTTCTTATCGCAATGCTCTTTCTTTATTCTTTTGCAGTGCTTGTCACTGTCAGCTGCGGAACTGTATTTGACACTATAACAAGCCTTATTATATCAAACTTTTCACTTAATCTGCTGTGTTCAAGTATCGACAGTATAATATCAAATGAAAGAACTGCTCAATATTTAAACAACGACTACATGTTTTCACGCATCTGCCCGCCAGGCGCGCTGTTATATACAGTAAGATACCTGTACTGGTACGACGAAGCGCCGTATCTTTACGGAAAAGTAAAATGGAGCATCTGGATCCTGTCATTAAGCGCACTGTGTTCCGCTGCAGCCGGCATACTTTTTAAAAAAAGAAAAACAGAAAACACCGGAAAACCTTTTGCAGTTTATCTGATGTTCTGCGCTGTCTATACATGCCTTACTACTGCTGCGGTATCCTTTATCGCATGCCAGAAACATAATTTATCCTTTTTATCAAAAAATTCGGATCTTCCGTGTTTTCTGATATTGTCACTGCTTGCCTCATTCTTTATCTACTTCATCCTGCTTTCAGTAAAAGAACGAAAAGTCCGCTTTACAGAACCTCCGAAAAGGCTTATACTGCCGGCAGCAGTTTTTGTTATCGCAGCTGGATTTTTCACAGTCTTTACCGAAACAGGAGCATTCGGTGCAAAGTACTATGTTCCTTATGCCGGAGCTGTGGCCGAAGCAGAAATAAATTTTAAACCATTCTCAGGCACATACACCGATAAGGAAACAATAAAGCTCATTACCGAGCTTCACAAAGAACTTAATAACGATCTCAGAAAATCATCAGAAGATACAGAAAATTATTACAGCACCCGTTTCGAAACAAAGACTTTCTGTTCCGGTTATAATATATTTTCATCGGATCATAACGACACAGTATCCTATGACTCTTCAGAAAATATAACTATAGAATACATCATGAAAAACGGAAAAGAATACAGAACAGATTTTACTCCATGTATAACGGATTATATGAATTCAGAAATATTCAAAGTCACCGAAGAAGATTATAAAAAGACCATGAACGATTCTGATCTTGAATTGCCGGAAATATTATCAATCTCAATTTTCAGCAATGAACATGTAAAATATTCTGAAATACCTTCAGAAATTAAAAAATATATTTCAGGCAAAAAATACATGGTCTTCTGCGGAAGAACAGAATTTGAAAAGGAACTGTTCGAATGCAGTTCTGTTCCTTATGTTTCTTCTACAAGGCGCTACCCTTATGAATATGTTCTGACTGATTTCGACAAAAGCATTCTTGACGAAATAATAACAAAGGCGTACTACTGGCATTACTACGATACCCGAGACTGTTTTGTTGTTACTGTTGTTATTGATAAAGAAAGCACCGATTCCGACTCAGATCAGTCATTCACATACGAAAACAATATCGTAAGAGTCAAAAATCCTGTAAAATTCAGACTCATGCTTCCGCCGGAGTATACTGATCTTTACAATAAACTCATTAAGAACAGCAACGCTGAAAAGGTTGAATGGACTGAAAAAACAGATGATTATTATTAAGAAAAAAGTACAGAACTTTATACACCAAAGGAGGCTGATGCAGTGATAAGTATAGATTTAAAAAGCAGCGTACCTATTTATGAACAGCTGTATAAAAAAATAAGCGAACTTATAATAAAAGGTATACTGTCTGAAAACGACCAGCTTCCCGGAGTGCGAACTCTGGCGAAAGATCTCGGGGTAAATCCGAACACGGTCTCGAAGGCCTATCAGGAGCTTGAAAGGAACGGGATCATTTATTCCGTATCCGGCCGCGGATGCTTTGTTTCTTCCGTTGACCACTCGGCAGTACGCGAAGGAATTCTTGAAGATTTCGACAAAGCTGTACGTGAAGCCGTGCGTTCGGGGATTACTGCAGATGAACTTAAGAAACGTATAGACGATATCATTTAAGAAAACGCTGTCTGACAAGGAGGTAACCCATGATAAAGATAAGCAATATATCAAAAGAGATAGACAAAACGAGTATACTTGAAAATATAGATCTGGAAATACCGAAAGGATCCGTCTTCGGACTGATTGGTGTAAACGGAGCCGGAAAATCCACGCTTCTCCGTCTTATGAGCGGTGTGTACAAACCGGACAAAGGAACGATAACCTACGGCGGAGAACCTGTGTACGACAATGCCGCAGTAAAGCAGAAGATATTCTACATAAGTGACAACGTGGACGGATATTCCGACATGACGCCGAAACAGTTAAAAGCCTTTATAAAGAATTACTATCCGAACTTTTCAGAGGAACTCTTTGATTCCCTGTGTGAAAAACTGAAACTCGATACAGATAAAAGACTTGCACTTTTCTCAAAGGGTATGAAACGTCAGGCTCTGGCTGTCGCCGGACTGGCTGCCAGAACAGAATATCTTCTGATGGACGAAGCATTTGACGGGCTTGATATTCTGATGAAGAAAACAGTAACAGGAATAATATTCGACGAAGTAATGGACCGCGGGCTTACCGTTGTGGTATCTTCCCATAACATAAGCGAGATAAGCGCACTCTGCGACAGTGCAGCAATGATAAGCGACAAGACTGTAAAATTCACGAGGACTCCGGATTCAGAAAACACAGTATTCAAAGTAAACACTGCATTCCCGGATGAATTTGATCCGGATTCGGTAAACGAACTCGACATACTGAAATTCGAAAAAACCGGAACAGTCTGCAGCATGATAGTCAGAAACAGCAAAAGCGATATCGAACTCGCACTTTCCTTACGAGGTGCCATGTTCACGGACATATTCCCGCTCACTCTCGAAGAACTCTTCATGTACGAAGCAGAAAAGTAAAACACGGACCCGAAAGTCATATCTAAACTTTCGGGTCCTTCATGTTCATACAAAACCAAACCACCCCGGAATATCTGTTTTAAACAGTTTCCGGGGTGGTTTATATTTACGGAATTAAATTTTTAATGAAACTTCATTCTTATCACTGATGTTCGTGGAAGAAGTAAGGAAGTGCGTCATAGATGTAATGACGAACCTGTGGCCACCAGTGAACGTTACCCTTTGCTTCGAGGAAGTAGAGGTTACCCTTTGAGAAGTCTGATGTATATGTGAATACGTCAGTCTTTGTCTTGAGTTCATTGATCATCGGAACCATGTTGCCGTATGCGATGTCATCAGTACCTGTTGCTGCAAGTACGAAGTATTCATCCTGCTTGAAGCCGAACTTCTTTACAGCATTGGTTACTGCACCTGCACCGTCCCAGCAGTGACCTGAGAGAGGCATGAAGTATGCGATGATATCGAGGTTGTTGTTGAAGTTAGCCCATGTTGAACCGCCGCCCATTGAGAAGCCGCCGTATGCTCTGTGATATCTTGACGCCTTGAGACCGTCGAGATCAGTGCTTGCTGCATATGTTGAATACTTGCCTTCAACGTAAGGGATAATTGACTTACGCATTTCCTCCCATACACCATCAGCACTTGGTGCCTTGTTGAATGTAGGAGTTACAACGATCATCGGTTCGATGTCACCGTTTGCGATCATGTTGTCGAGCATTACGTCAATGTTGATGTTGTTGTCATTGAAGCATGTTTCTTCGCTTTCTCCGCCGCCGTGCATCAGGTAGAATACGTTGTACTTCTTTGACTTGTCATAGCCGTATGGAAGATATACGTACATTGTCTTGTTTCCGTTGATGCTGCTGTAGTTTTCCTTTACAACATTACCGTGGTTAGCCGGCTGGTTGAAGTAGCTGTCCGGAGCTGGCTTGTACTGAAGATTTGCGTTGTAAGCATAATCTGACTTGACTGGTTCCGGTTCAGCCGGTGTGTTGTCAGGGAATTCTGTTATAGTACCAAGGAGATACTTCTGAAGATTCATAGCATCTTCTGCGTTTGTTTCAGAACTGTTGTCAACGTCGCCGTTCTTCTGTGCGCTCTTGTTTGAGAATCCGTTAAGAATACCGCTCTTGAGAGCAACAAGGTCAGCAATAGAAATTCTGCTGTCGAAGTCAACGTCGCCCTTGATAGTTGTAGGTGACTTTACATCTGACTTAGGTCCGTCGATCTTTGTTCCTGCTTCTGCTGCGATAACTTCATCAATGTTGAAATCCATTGTTCCTGAAGTTGTTTCAGCAATAAGATAAAGACCAGATGCACCTGCAGGAATCTTGTAATTAGGATTTGCAAGCTGTACGTATTCGCCAGGATTTCCGAATACCTGAGCTATCTTGTCGTAGCTTGTTTCGCCGCTTGCGTCTGTATACTGAAGTGTGAGCTTGTATTCAACAGGTTCATCACCCTTAGGAGCTTCAAAGCATGCGCTGAATGAATACTCTTCACCAGCCTTGAATATTTTTGAATTGAGAGATTTCTGAGCACCGTTCCATCCATCTTCACGTCCTGAAACGTTCAGAG
>JBGUVZ010000299.1:0-5554 GCA_045220685.1 Oscillospiraceae bacterium
GAATTTGCTGATAAGCTTCTTGTTGTTGAAGACGGTAAAGTCGTTCACTATGACAAGGTGAGCGAAGTTCTTAAACACAGCGAAGATCTTGAAAATATGGGTATCAACTGTCCGCGTATCGTAACACTTTCAAGAATGATGCATGAAGACGGAATGTATGACGGAGAATATCCGGCTGATCTTGACAGTGCTGAAAAAATGGTACGCAGCGTACTTTGATCTGAAGGAGGAAGATAAAGTGATAGATTTTAAAAACGTATGTTTCAGATATGAAGAAGAAGATACTATCAAAAATCTCGACTTTCATATCGACAAGGGCGACTTTGTAGCTATCCTTGGATCAAACGGTGCCGGTAAGACAACAATGAGCAAGCTCTTCAACGGCATTCTCAAGCCTACATCCGGTGATGTAACGATCAACGGACTTAACACTAAAACTACAAGAACAAGTCTTCTTGCCAAGCATATCGGATTCCTTTTCCAGAATCCTGACAGACAGATCTGTAAAAATACCATTCGTGATGAGCTTATGTTCAGCATGACATGTATAAATGCAGACCCTGAGTACGCAAAGAAGCATGTTGAAGAAATACTCGGCAGATTCGGTTTCGACGGAGATCATGATCCGTTTACTCTCAGCCGCGGCGAGCGTCAGAAGATAGCACTTGCATCTATTATAGTAACTGAACCGGATGTGCTTATTCTCGATGAGCCTACAACAGGACTTGACTATGCTGAGTGTATGCAGATACTTAATATAGTATCAGAGCTCAATGAAAAAGGTACTACTGTTGTAATGGTAACACACGACATGGAACTTGTACTTGACTTTGCGAAAAAAGTCCTTGTTATGACAGACGGTCACATGATAGCATTTGATGAGATGAGAAAGGTCATGAAGAACAGGGAAGTGCTCACTGAAGCAAGACTTCTTCCTCCTCAGATTGCAGATCTTGCAATGCGTCTTGAAGGATTCGATGAAGTATTCACACATGAAGAAATGTTACAGAAACTCAAAGAAAAGGCGAGGGCAAATAACTGATGAAGGGCTTTCTTGAATATAAAAGCGGAAATTCAATTTTTCATAAAATGAATCCGCTGTCAAAACTCATTCTTTCCATCGTGCTTTGTGCGATGTGCTTTGTAAGTAAGAACTTACTTTTTATTCTTGCAATAATCGTTGTAAATATATTAATAGCATATGCGGCAGGTATTCAGAAGATGGCTATGTCTATTATTTCCGGACTTTTCAAGCTTTCACTGATTCTTTTTGTAGTTCAGGTACTGTTTATCAGAAGCGGAGACGTGATCTTTACAATTCCGGGTCTTGGTATACCGATAACGAAATACGGCGTGTATTTTTCACTCCTTTTTGTACTCAGACTTCTTGCTACAGCTCTTCCTCTTGCGATAATGCTTTCAGTTACGCAGATGAGCGACCTTGCAAATGTTATGGTATCAAAGCTTAAGATACCTTATAAATATGCATTTGCGATCATCACTGTTATCCGTTTCATTCCGGTTTTTGCTTCCGAAATGACCGGCATAATGGAGGCGCAGACTGCACGCGGTGTGGAGTTCGATACAAAGAACATTTTCAAAAAGATAGGTCTTATCATTCCTCTCTGTGTTCCGCTTCTTATCTCATCTGTCAAGAGAGTTGACTCAAGTGCAATGGCAGCTGAACTCAGAGGATTCAACCGCAGAACTGCAAAGAGCGGTTACAAGAAATATCCGTTTACAAAGTACGACAGCTTTGCATTACTTATCTGTGCAGTGGTTATCGTCTCAGGAATATTAATATAAAACAAACAACAGTGAAAGTCAGATTTAACAAAGATTTTCACTGTTTTTTATTAAAAAACACTTGACAAACCAAAGATTTATGTGGTAAAATAATAAAGCCGCATGTATACAGGTCTGCAAGATGTTCCGTTATTGCGAAACACACCTTGTACAGCGAGTTTTTTGGAAAGGAAGTAAACCAAAATGTACGCAATTATCGAAACTGGTGGTAAGCAGTATCAAGTAAAAGAGGGCGATGTAGTATTCATCGAAAAGCTCGCAGTTGAAGCTGACGAAAAGGTTAGCTTTGATAAGGTTGTTGCTGTGAACACAGACAAGGGTCTTACAGTTGGAGCTCCATACGTAAGCGGTGCTACAGTATCTGCTACAGTTGTTAAGAACGGCAAGGGCAAGAAGATCAACATTCTTACTTACAAGCCAAAGAAGGGTTCTTCAATGAGAAGACAGGGCCACAGACAGCCTTACACTCAGGTTAAGATCGAAGCAATCAAGGCTTAATCACGAATGATAACTGCTGTTTTTTATAAAAAGGGCAGTGATTTTTCGGGTTTCAGAGTCAGCGGACATGCAGGCTACGACGATCACGGATTTGATATTGTCTGTGCCAGTGTCTCATCTGCAGTTGAACTTACAGCCGATCTTATTACTGACAGTTTTAAGTTTAAAGCTGAAACAGAAGTTGCGGACAATGTAGTTACTCTGAAGATTGCGGAAATCAGTGAAGAAAATCAGAAAACAGCTTCAAAGATCATCGAAGGTCTTAAAGTTCATCTCGATTTTCTTGGCAAATCTTTTGAAAGAACGATTAAAACTAAAATTTCGGAGGTGTAAGATATGTTAAATCTTAGCATGCAGTTTTTTGCTCACAAGAAAGGTTCAGGTTCTACAAAGAACGGACGTGATTCTGAGTCAAAGAGATTAGGTGTTAAAAGAGCTGATGGTCAGTACGTTAAGGCTGGCAACATCATCGTACGTCAGCGTGGTACACACATCCATCCAGGTAATGGTGTAGGTATCGGTTCTGATGATACAATATTCGCAATGGTTGAAGGCAGAGTTAAGTTCGAAAGACTCGGCCGTGACCGTAAGAAAGTATCAGTTTACGCTGCACAGTAAAATAACGCTTTTTATTTACAGTAAAAATCCCGAGCTGTCGCTTGGGATTTTATTGTATAATGCGATTTTGTCATGTGCGTTTGGCCACACATGGAAGGTGATTTATAATGTTCGTAGACAAGGCGAAGATCAGAGTCAAAGCCGGAGACGGCGGAGACGGTGCGGTTTCATTTCATCGTGAAAAATATGTCGCTGCCGGCGGTCCTGACGGAGGTAACGGCGGCAAGGGCGGAGACGTTGTTTTCGTGATCGACGATAACTTCTCAACTCTTATCGACTTTAAATATAAGAAAAAATACATTGCTGAACGCGGCGAAAACGGCGGCGCAAAGCACTGTACCGGTAAAAACGGACAGGACCTTATCATAAAGGTACCGCGCGGTACACTTGTAAGGGACTTCAATACCGGAAGAATTATAGCTGACCTTTCCAGAAAGGAAAGACAGGTAATTGCCAGAGGCGGAAACGGCGGCAAGGGCAACGCAGTGTTCAAGTCACCTACACGTCAGATTCCGAAGTTTGCAAAACCGGGTTATTCGGGTGAGGAGTTTGAGCTTTCACTCGAACTTAAGCTTCTTGCTGACGTAGGACTTGTTGGTTTCCCGAATGTCGGAAAGTCAACTCTTATTTCTGTAGTAAGTCAGGCAAAGCCTAAAATAGCAAACTATCACTTTACCACTCTTGTACCTGTACTTGGCGTGGTAAAGGTCGAAGCGGAAAAATCATTTGTAATGGCGGACATTCCTGGTCTTATCGAGGGTGCAAGTGACGGTATCGGACTTGGCCATGAATTTTTAAGACACGTTGAACGCTGTCGCCTTATTCTTCATGTTCTCGATGTTTCAGGTTCCGAAGGAAGAGATCCTTCCGAGGACTTTGACATTATCAATGCAGAACTTGAAAAGTTCAGTCCTGATCTTGCAAAGTGTCCTCAGATAGTTGCTGCCAACAAATCTGATATGGCAACACCTGAACAGATCGAAACACTGAAAAAGTACATCGAAGACAAGGGCTATGCCTTTTTTGAGATATCTGCTGCCACCACACAGGGTACATCAGAGCTTATAAAATACATTTCAGCTGAACTCGACAAGCTTCCTCCGATCAAGGAGTATGAACCGGAAGAGATTCCTGAAGAAGAACTTCTCCAGATCGAGGATGACCGTAAGAAGATCACTGTTACCAAGGAAGAAGATATCTATTTTGTCGAGGCAAACTGGCTAGAGCCTATTCTCAGAACGGTTGACCTTGATGACTATTCATCACTTCAGTACCTCCAGAGAGTACTCCAGACAAGCGGTGTATTTAACAAGCTTGAGGAAATGGGTATTGAAGAAGGCGACACAGTCGATATTTTCGGACTTGAGTTTGAGTACGTTAAGTAGAGGTGGAGCTTACGGATAAAGTTTTATCAGCAAGGGAAGCAATGCAGTATTCTCCGCTTACACTTGCTTTTCTCGGAGATTCTGTTTATGAGCAGCTCGTACGCGAGGACATAGTCCTTAAGGCAAATACTGCTGTATCGAAGCTTCACGCTTCATCAACAAAAAAAGTATGTGCAGTTTTTCAGTCGAAAGCCTATGATGTTATTCTTCCGCATCTTGATGAGGATGAGGTTTCAATTCTCAAGCGCGGAAGAAATGCGACAGGCGTTTCCGCACCGAAAAGTGCCAATATAATAGATTACAGAAGGGCAACTGCAGTTGAGTGCCTTTTTGGATTTCTTCATCTTACCGGAAGAAGAGATCGTATCGAAGAATTATTTAAATTAATATTATCTGAAACGAAGGAGGATGACTGAGATGTCAGGACATTCAAAATGGAGTACAATCAAGAGAAAAAAGGAAGCTACTGACCAGGCCAGAGCTAAGATCTTTACAAAGATCGGCCGTGAAATGACAGTATGCGTTAAGGAAGGCGGCGCTGATCCGACAACAAATGCCAAGCTTCGTGACCTTATTGCCAAGGCTAAGGCTAACAACGTTCCTAGTGATAACATCGACAGACTTATCAAAAAGGCAAGCGGCGGCGAAGACAAGAGCGACTACATCTCTATCGTATATGAAGGATACGGCCCTAACGGTATTGCTGTTATCGTTGAAACTCTTACGGATAACAAGAACAGAACAGCAGGTGACGTTCGTCACTACTTCGACAAGTTCGGCGGTAACCTCGGTACAAGCGGATGCGTATCATTCATGTTTACAAGCCGTGGTATCGTAGTTGTTGAAAACAACGGTTACGATGAAGACAAGCTCATGGAAGACTGTGTTGAAGCAGGTGCTGATGACTACAGCATCGAAGACGATTCAGTAGAATTCATTTCTGCTGCAAGTGATCTTCACGCAGTAAGAGATGCTCTTGCTGAAAGAGGATATACAATCCTTTCAGCTGAAACAGCTCAGATCCCTGATAACTATGTAAAGCTTACTGATGAAGAATCAATCAAGAAGATGAATCTTCTTCTCGAACATCTTGAAGACAACGATGATGTTCAGAACGTATGGCATAACTGGGAAAACCCTGAAGAGGGCGAAGAAGAATAATCATGTCAGGTTTTGTGTGTCCGGTATGCGGACTTCCGCTTGAAAGAAGCGAAAAGTCTTATTTATGCGCCGGAAACCATTGCTAT
>JBGUVZ010000300.1:0-7118 GCA_045220685.1 Oscillospiraceae bacterium
TATGTGCTGAAGGTCAAGCAGGATCGATCCGAACCGCTTGAAGCGATCAAGATAAAGGATTTTCCTGTTGATCTGCTTAAAGAGATAACTTTGCGTGATATATATGATTTCGAGTATTTTCTGGCGGAGGAGAGAGAAAACAAGCCGGCTGCCAGAGCCCGAAAGACTGCGGCACTCAAAAGCTTTTTCGGATTTCTTTACAAGAGGGCAAATATAATTGACCATAATCCAGTGGACGATGTGGAGATGCCGACGGTAAAACGCGCTCTGCCGAAGTTCCTTACACTTGAGGAAAGCCTTCGTCTGCTCTCATCAGATTCGTATGAGGATCCGGAACGTGACTTCTGTATGGTTACACTGTTTCTCAACTGCGGAATGCGACTTAATGAGCTTGTAAGTATAAATATAAGTGATATTGATTTCGAGGAAAGAAAACTGCTTCTTAAAGGTAAGGGAAGCAAACAGAGGATAGTTTATATAAACGATGCCTGCATAGCTGGGATCAAGACCTATCTTAATTCGCGTAAAAATCCTCCGGAGGAGCCGAATGCGCTTTTCCTAAGCAGGAAAAAGAGACGTATCAGCCGAAGAAGGGTGGAGCAGATCATTGAAAAGCTGCTCAATGAAACGGGACTTGGAAACCGCGGTATTTCACCGCATAAGCTCAGACATACGGCGGCTACACTGATGTATCAGCACGGAAATGTCGATACACTCGTTATCAAGGAAGTGCTCGGCCACGCAAGTATAGCCACTACCGAGATCTACACCCATCTTTCCGATGACCAGAAGCAGTCTGCTGCGGAAAGTATTCCGATAGCAAAGATGAAACGCCGCCCGAAGAAAAAAGACGATACAAAGAAGGATAACGAGGACGGCATTAAAGAAGATCAGAATAATGATGACTGATTCGTTTTCCGTTACTGCGAAAAGTGGCAGAATATTGCTAAATGGAAAAATATTTAAAGAGTTTTGATATCTGATATGCAAAAATCAATAGCAAATGTGCATAAAATCTCGATATTATTATTATAAGAATTGTAAAACTTGCTTTAAATAGCAAAATAAAAATGTGAAAACCCTCGACAAAAACGAAAAGATTGGCTATAATTAAATTATTAATATTGCACTGCACATGAGCAGATTCTATGTGATAAAGTGCATTATGGCTGATAGTAAACGACAGTTTTGTTGTTTAATATATTTCAAATGTAATATTAAATGATGCCATGGGCGTTATGGAGGGAGTTTTAAAAATGAATGAGAACATGAAGAGCGTTATACTCAACCGCATTAACAGAACAGCGGAAGCTCTTAAGAGAAACAATATGGAATTTCACTATGCCGAGTCAAAGGTGGAAGTACTTACTATAATCAGTAATCTTCTGAAAAACGGTGACGTTGTTGCTACAGGCGGATCAGTAACACTTGAAGAATGCGGCGTTATCGACCATCTCAGAACAGACAAGTACAAATATCTTGACAAGGCTGCAATAGACCACGACAAGATCGACCAGCTCTACCGCGCTTCATTTACTGCTGACGCATATATCACAAGTGCAA
Source organism: Oscillospiraceae bacterium (assembly GCA_045220685.1). Lineage (GTDB taxonomy): Bacteria > Bacillota > Clostridia > Oscillospirales > Ruminococcaceae > HUN007. Next base: position 1,564 of record JBGUVZ010000300.1, read on the forward strand.
ATGCAGTTACTGAAAACGGTGAACTTTTCAACGTTGACGGAAGAGGTAACCGTGTTGCTGCTATCTGCTACGGTCCTAAGTCAGTAATCGTTGTTGTTGGTTACAACAAGATCGTAAACAATCTTGATGAAGCTGTAAACAGAGTAAAATCAACAGCTGCACCTGCAAATACACAGCGTCTTACATGTGCTACATACTGCTACGAAAGAGGATGCTGTCAGGCTCCTACAAATGGTATAAACAATATCACTGAAGGATGTTCATCAGATGCAAGAATCTGCTGTGACTATCTTATCACTGGTCACCAGAGAGAAAAGGACAGAATCAAGGTTATTATCGTTGGTGAAAAGCTCGGTTATTAATAGCTTAGCAACCACTGCGATACAGGGTGTTTGCACTCTGAACTGATAGAAAAATTAAATAGTGAACGTCAGAAAATTTCCGGCGTTCACTATAATTTTTTATGGAACTTAGGAAAACGCCGATGTGTGGAGATTGCGGGGCTTCGCCCCGTGCCCCACGCTGATTTATGAATAAATCAGCGTTTCCTTATATTTGGGAGAAGTTTATGACTATGAGAAAAAAGTTTACTGCATTCATGACGGTTATCGCATGTGCTGCAGGAATGATTGGAAGTACATGCAGTCTGCCGGTGGCTAACGCCGCAACATCTACGGTTTACGGCGACCTGAACGGCGACGGGCTTGTAAATGTTCTTGACCAGATACATCTGAAACAGAATGTTATAGGTACTAAGGAAGGCTTTCCGGTAACGAACTGGAAGGCAGCTGCAAAAGTTCCCGGCGGTGATGTCGCTGCTGCAGAAGTGATCGGCAGGATGAATGACTGGCTGCTCACTTTCGGTCAGCACGAAGATCTTTCAGTGCCTATGAAAGTGCAGAATGGCATCGACGTATCAAAATGGCAGGGAGACGTTGACTGGGAAAAGGTAAAGAACGCAGGCGTTGAGTTTGTAATGATAAAGGCCGGAGAGGGAACGGAAGTCGAACCGAAGTTCCTTCAGAACATTACGGGAGCAAAGAACGCTGGTATACAGTGCGGTATATACTGGTTCTCATCTGCAAGAGACGTTGAGTCAGTCGCTGCCGAGGTGGAGGCATGCATAAAGACGATAGAACCGTATCAGCTGGAATTTCCGGTGGTGTACGATTTTGAGTACCGCTGTTTCTACGACCTTGAAAATGATCCTATGGCAAAGGACAGAAAACTCTGCACGGATATAATTTATGCGTTCCTTGACGGCATGAGAAATGCAGGTTACTACTCGATGCTCTATTCGAACAAGAATTTCCCGACGCTTTATCTTGAAAAGAAGCGTCTTACAGATGAGTTCGATTTCTGGTACGCAAACTATTCAAAGTCGCTTACCGAACCTGATGAAGTCTGCGGCATATGGCAGCGTTCATGTACCGGCAGGATAGACGGCATAGGATATGACGTGGATCTCGATGTGTCCTACGTTGATTATAAGACGATAATGGAAACCTATCACCTTAACGGATACTGATAACAGGAAAAAGCACTGATTTATTCATAAAGCAGTGCGGGAAACGGGGTGAAGCCCCGCAATCCCACCCAGTCAATCCGGCGAAGCCGGATTGACTGCCTGAAATAAAAAGCTCCGGTTTTTCCTTAGCGGAAAGCCGGAGCTTTTTGAATTTTCTTATAACGATTAATTATTCGCTGATCAGCCGTTTCTTACAGCGTCAAATGCCTGCTTGATATCAGCGAGGATATCTTCAACATTTTCGATACCAACTGAGAGTCTGATCATACCAGGATCGATACCTGCAGCAACGAGCTGTTCTTCTGTAAGCTGTCTGTGTGTAGCACTTGCAGGGTTGAGTACGCATGTTCTGATATCAGCAACATGAACTTCGTTTGAAGCAAGCTTAAGAGCATCCATGAACTTAACAGCGTTCTTTCTGCCGCCCTTGATTGTGAAGCTGATTACGCCGCAGCATCCGTTAGGAAGATACTTCTTAGCTCTTTCAAAGTGAGGATCGCTTTCGAGACCTGCATACTTGATCTTTTCAACGAGATCACATGATTCAAGATACTTGGCAACAACGATACCGTTTTCGCAGTAGCGTTCCATTCTTACAGCAAGTGTTTCAAGACCGAGGTTGAGGAGGAATGAGCTGTTTGCAGCAGGGTAGCATCCGAAGTCTCTCATGAGCTGGTGTCTTACCTTGATGATGTATGGTGCGTGAGGATATTTTTCTGTGTAGATAACGCCGTGGTAGCTTTCATCCGGTTCAGTGAAATCAGGGAATCTGCCTGACTTAGCCCAGTCAAACTTACCAGCATCAACGATAACACCGCCAACCTGAACTGCGTGACCGTCCATGTACTTTGATGTTGAGTGAACTACAACGTCTGCGCCCCATTCTATCGGACGGCAGAGGAAAGGAGTTGCGAATGTGTTGTCCACGATGAGCGGGAGACCGTTTTCGTGTGCGATATTAGCCCACTTTTCAATATCGAGAACTGTAAGTGCAGGGTTTGCGATAGTTTCACCGAAGATGCACTTTGTATTTGGCTTTATAGCAGCTCTGATCTCTTCTTCTGTAGCGTCAACATCAACGAATGTGCATTCTATGCCCATCTTCTTGAATGTGAAAGCGAAGAGGTTTACTGTACCGCCGTAGATTGATGAGCTTGAAATGAAGTGGTCGCCTGCGTTACAGAGGTTCAGAACTGAAAGCATTGAAGCAGCCTGTCCTGAAGAAGTACACATTGCAGCAACACCGCCTTCGAGAGCAGCAATCTTCTTTTCAACAGCATCTGTTGTCGGGTTTTCAAAACGTGAATAGATCATTCCGAGCTGCGGATCGTCGAAAACGTCTGCAACTGCGTCAGTTGAATTATATACGTAAGTTGTGCTCTGGTAGATAGGCATAACTCTTGGTTCGCCGTTTTTAGGTGAATAGCCTTCGTGAAGGCACTGGGTCTCGATTTTCATTTGTATTCCTCCGATTTTGTTTTTTTCATAGTAAATGCCGACAGTCAGAAGGTTTCCCTTGCTTACCTGTCGGCACAATAAGACCGTTTAGGGTAACATAAAAATTATATTACTTTTTTTATAATTTGTCAATTATATCTTCGTACCAGTTTACCTGATCCTTGCCGTGGTTCTTGGAGTAGTAAAGTGCCTTGTCTGCACGTTCGATACAGTCTTCAGGAGTATCGCCGTCATTTATCTTCGTAACTCCGACACTCATTGTGATATGCCTGTCGGTAAAGTCAAATTCGGTTTCCTTCAGCTTTCGGCATACCTTTTCAATGATATGCTGCTGTATCAGAGGATCTTCGCCGTAAAGGAAGATAAAGAATTCCTCGCCGCCGAATCGTCCGGCAAATCCGTTGACGCGCGATATTTCTTTCAGGATCTCGCCGAGACGTCTCAGTACAACGTCACCGTTGTCGTGACCGTAGGTGTCGTTTACGCTCTTGAAGTTGTCAATATCCATCATGACGATCTGCAGTGTATCGTTCGGACGGTGTCCCTTGATCTTCTTTTCAGCCATTTCAAGGAAATATGCTCTTGAAAATACACCGGTAAGATGATCGTGCTCGACTTTTTGTTTGTATTTTGTGGTTTCCTGCTTGCTCTTTTTGATCTCCTGATGAGCATCTTCGATCTCACTCTGTTTCCTGCGAAGCGTGCGTTTGTGGCGGAAAAGAATGAGGAAAGTCACAGCAAGCAGTAATATTCCAAGAATAATAACGGTTGCAATGTTGTGTCTGAAGAATTCAGAAAATGTGAATGTGTTTTCACGGTGGAGATTGTTCTTTACCGCACTGTCAATCTCGCTCTGGTCAACAGATGCCATCGCAGTTTCGAGAATACGACAGACAACGTAGTTATCCTTTTTGGCCGCAAAACAGAATTCGATAGCCGTTTCAAGCTCGGTTATGTCAAGATCACTTAAGTCATTGCCGTCGCTGAGCCAGTAGTTCAGTACATTTTCCTCGACTATGAACGAGTCGGCAGCGCCTTTGCGGACAGCTCTGATACACTCATCGAAGTTGCTGAAGTGGATGATTTCGGTATCAGGGTAGTTGTCGTTTATATACAGTGCCTCGACCGGGCTTGTTGCCATGACTGCGGTCTTTTTATGCTCTGTAACGCCCTTGGCCGTTATGAGTTCCATTCTGTCCGTCAGTACGGCACCTGTGGATACAGTATTTTCACGTTCAAGTCTCCACAGATCACGGTAAGCCGGGAACATTGCATCTATTTTTCCGTTTTCCAGAGCATCATAAAGATCGGTATAGGTCGTATATTTTACAGCAGAGATGCTTTTTCCGGAAACCTTTGCAAGACTGTTGAAAAGGTCGGCCATTATTCCGTCAGCCTCATTTTTCTTTTCCGTCTTGTCGCTGTAAGGCATGTAGTTGTCCAGATAGCCAATCAGGATGGTTGAGTGGCTTCCGAGCCACTTTTTCTCTGCCTGTGAATATCCCTTTGATTTTCTTTTCCCGAAATATTTACGGGTAAGCTGCTCGACTAAGGCCGGTTCCTTTTCGTTTATCTGTTTCTGTGCTTCGAGAAGAGCACTGAAAAGTTCCGGGTTATCAGCTGAAACAGCGATGAAGTAGTTGTCGTTGTCAGCTCCCGGAAGATCGGCAACACTGCTGTTTTCAGTTCCTATTCTGTACGGTGTGAGCCGTATTTTGTCAGCGTTCGTTCCGGGGTCGAATGATCCGGAAATGCCGGCTAAAAGATCGACGTCACCCTTTTTGAGTGCTGCAAGCATTTCGTCAAAGGTACCGTACTCGTATTCATAGCTCCAGCCGGTGTAGCCGGAAAGTATCTGGTAGTACTCGTATGCGTAGCCGCTTTTTCTCTCGTCGTCGGATGATCCCGACTGGAATTCAGGAACGTCAGTATAGTATCCGATTTTCACGGTAGCTGCTGCTTCGGCTCTGTCTGCTGTCGTGCCGGTCTGCTGCAGACAAGCTCCGAAAATGCACAGCGCAGCAGATAGTGCGAATATCCTGCGTTTACTGATCATAAATCCCCCTCCTGTACTATAAATGTACTTACCCATATTATACCACAGCAGGGGCGGTAATTCAATAGCAACTTAGAAAAAACTAATCAGTAATAATGATAAAGATGCATATCCGGCTTATCCGGATTCCTGTGATGAACTGTAAATTAATCAGCGTTTCACTGGAATATGTAGCGGTTATTTACACAAAACCCTGCTAAAACCAATAGTATATCAGATAATTATTCCGTACATCACATTGGCCTGACTACGTATTTCAGCGGAATTCCGGTTTGCTGACCGCAAAATTTATATATTTTTAGAAAAAAAGCTGATTCAGGGCTTTAAATTTTTAAGCAGTTGTGCTATAATAAACATATGCTTTTAGGGAGGATGTAGTAAATTTTGGTAAACAAGGAATTATTAAAGGAAATCAGGTTTACTGTCATATGCTCATTATGTTTGGATATCATACTTGTGGCTGTGGCTGCGGCTTTTACACCGTTTACTGATGCACTTGCAGGAGCGCTTTTC
>JBGUVZ010000301.1:0-2876 GCA_045220685.1 Oscillospiraceae bacterium
TCCGCTGCCGTCAGATACTCCACACCGTTGAAACGAGACATGATCATCATATTTAATGATCATATATGTATTCGCATGATCAAAGAAACATATTTCAAATTCAGGTTCTCCCGGAATTGTTTCATACAATTTTGCAAATTCATCATAACTAATCATAGAAGACCTATCCCCTGATTTCCCATGCATGGACTTTCCTCTGTCTACCCTATTATACCATCGCAAAAATGCACGAGTTCTATTTTATAATAGCTTAAAAAACGCCCTATTTACGGGCGTTTTCAGCGTTTTGAGAATATTTGAGTTCTATTACGGTATTTTCCAATTCACAAGATCTAATACCCGATCAACCCCAAACCAAGCCAGTATAAGAAAATGCAAACAAAAATAGGATTTTATATAATTTATCGTCCATGTTTGATTTATCTTTCTAGTCGTACTTGCTGATAATATACCTGACAAAGGGCAAGCCTCTGCCGAGTTCATTCTTGCGCGTTATTAAACAAAGCCATCAGTTCGCTTTTGGCAGCTGATACCGCGTAGCCCTGCTCCTGGAGTGACGTGTGAATGTAACTGTCACCGTTTTTGAAGGAGACATATACGCTGCCGCCCATAACGCCCGTAGGTTTTTTGAAGTTAGGATCATCCAGTCCGTTTCTCCTGATGATCTCCATTGCGGGTTCGATGACGTCTGCTGAGATCAGGCGGCGTTGTCCGTTATTGTCAAAAAGAAGCTGTGTGTCTGAATACTCATATACGATCGAAGATATGGTAACGGGCGGATTAGCTGAACTGAAAGTAGACATGCTGAACAGGATAACCGCATTGTCCGGAATTTCGGGACCGGCATCCGACTCCTGCTCCGGAACTGCAGGAGCAGCGGGCGCAGTATTATCACTGATCTTTCTGCCGCAGTCAGGACAGAAATTGAGAGCAGGTCCCGTATAACCGCAATCGCATGTGAAAGTATTTTCTTCTTTTCGTTGCGCTCCGCAGCCAGGGCAGAACTTGCTCGTAAAAATCTCTCCGCATCCGCATTTGAATGGCGGAAGAGAACTTGCATTGGATATCGAATCGTTCTGATCCTGCATGATCGTCCCCCTGTATCAAATCATTTTTCAATGCCGATCAAAGCAGATTCTTATCAACGTAAGTAGCCACGTCGACCCAGCTGCTGAAAACAGGCTCACTGCCTTCGTCGGTTTCTGCATCTTCGAAATCATATGCTCTGTATTCTCTGATGCACGCATTATCTTTGATATGAATGAACTCAGCATTACCATTGTCTTCTTCGTAATGCCCGAAAATCAACTCTTTCCCACCGGCTAACCTTATCCAGCTTTCCACACCCCATCCGAAGAAGTTTGTTTCAGAAGTATCCTCGAAAGAAGCACATCCATCGTGTGACTTTACATATATATCTCCGCAATGATAACCTAACACCTCATCGTATTCCCATTGAACATCTCCCAATGACTGCTGAGCATACCATTCTTTTGCATCATCTGCTATCCCATACACGTTAAATACGCTTGCCATGTTACTGCTCCTTTCCGGTACGAAATGCTGATGATTTTTCTTGACTAAGGGATCACTCCCTCAGACAAGATAATTATATCATCCTGGTTAACTTCTCTTGATAACTTTTTGCGCTGCAGAATCGATCATTAATAACAGATACACCCTGACGAAAAATTAGTGAGACTTATGAATTTCAATTTCCTTGCTATAATAGAAAAAAGTTGAAAGTCGATCAATGATATAATGACTTTGATTAAGGGTGATCCTTGGTCGATGAATTTTTAAGATAATTTTGTTTATATCTGGTTCATTATATGACTAAGCAACGGAAAAAACTGAGCAAACTATCTCTGACGGGTTTTATTCTCTCATTAATTACCCCATTGTCTTTTTTCGTTGCTTTTTTCTATTTTGAGAATAATCACGAGAGTCTTTTTATTGTTACATTGTTCTGGAGTCTTTTCGGTTTTTGGGTTGCTCAGGCAGCTCATACTTTTTCAGAGATCGGAATAATCATATGTGCGGTGAAGAAAAAAAGAGGCATAGCGTTAAGTGTAATCGGAATAGTCATCTCGAAATTCATCATGTTAGCTGCTTTCATTGCTTTTATGGGCTTGTTTATACATGAAAGTCCGCCTATGCCGGCTCCCACTGAAGAGGCGGAATACAACTCGGTTCCTACCAGTAATGAAGAATACAATCCGGATCCTTCCGGAAATGCGGAATACAATTCGGCCCCTACTGGGGAGGCAGTTGTTGATACATTAACACCCAAAGGTTATGTCTCTGTTGATCTGTTTAAAAGTTTTTACGGGCTGGATGACGAGATTGATGACAGGTTTATAGAAGATTTTATTCTCTTTCAGCAGATAACAGAAGATGAGATGTTTGAATATGATTACAGTAAAGATTTGGTTGAATCTTTCGATAACGGGGATTACAGTCAGTTTGGATATAGCATGAACTGGAATGAGCTTAACTTTCAGGAGTTAACATTAAATAATAAAATTGATATTACTAACGCGATAGATAATGCCAGATGGATCTACATGGTCTTTGAAGTCCCGATTCCTGACAGTGATGAGACGGAGAGAGTAACCATGCTCTCTGATTTCCACCATGACATGTTTTATTATTCTGTCGATGAAGATAACTATCATAATTCCGGGAGACAACTTGATCTAACTGAACTGGCGAAAGAAATACAAGTGGATATGATCCCGGAAGATGCCGAAAGACAGAATCCTGACCGCGATAAATATGCTTTGTCTTACAAATATGATGTATATATTTTCACTTACGACAGAAAGTATATCCACATCTCGAACGATACCTACTACCGGTTCCATCAGTCATTT
>JBGUVZ010000302.1:0-4703 GCA_045220685.1 Oscillospiraceae bacterium
TTCCTGTTCCATTCCGAGTCTTTCAAGAAGCTCGTGGGTAGCGTTGTAGCCCATCTTCTTCTGTCTTGCATTCATGGCAGCTACCTCGAGTATTACCGCAAGGTTACGGCCAGGCTTTACAGGGATCGTAACCGCCGGAATATTAACACCGAGGATGGAAATATACTCGTTGTCGATACCGAGACGATCGTAAAGCTTTTCAGGATTCCAGATTTCAAGTTCAACGATAAGATCGATCTTTTCAGACACCTTGACAGCACCGACACCGAAAAGTGTTCTTGCATTGATGATACCGATTCCTCGGAGTTCGAGGAAGTGGCGGATGTTGTCAGGAGAAGTTCCGACAAGACTGATGTTGGAAACCTTTCTGATTTCAACTGAATCATCAGCTACAAGTCTGTGACCACGCTTAACGAGCTCGATGGCAGTTTCGCTCTTACCAACGCCGCTTTCGCCGAGAATGAGAACACCTTCGCCGTAGATCTCAATGAGAACACCGTGTCTTGTGATTCTTGGCGCAAGGTTGAGGTTGAGGAAAGCGATGAGGGCAGCCATGAAGCTTGATGTGCTGTCCTTCGATTTAAGTACCGGTATCTGTTCCTGTTCCGCAAGTGTTACGAGTTCCGGGAAGGAGCTTAAGTCCAGGTCACGTGTGATAACAAGTGCCGGTATCTTTGTCTTGAACAGTGTGTGGATGATCTCGGTACGGTTCTTTTCGCCTATTGTCGAAAGGTAGGCAAACTCTGTTTTACCGAGGATCTGGATACGTTCAGGATTGAAGTATTCGTAGAAATTCATGAGCTGAAGGCCAGGTCTGTTTACTTCGTTTTCGGAGATAAGGACTTCTTCAGCCGGTTTTGGAAGATATATCGTTTCAAGATTAAGTTCATCGATTATTTTCTGAAGTGTGACCGTAAATTTGACTTCCGGCATATTAGTATTTGACATAGACACGCACTCCTTTTTATGGTTTTATTATGGAATCCGCCGCAAAGCAGATCATTATTTCGTCCATTACAGTAAATGCAAAAAGCATTAATACATTCACTATAATTATACATTAAAACCGGCTTTTTTTCAAGTCCTCACAAACGCTGAAAGCAGTAAATTTGTATGTCATTTTTAAAATACTTTTTTAAGATAAAAAATGGCTCACAGTCATTATAGGGTACAGTTTTAAACAGCTTGTTGATATTTTTTCGTAAAGTTTGCATCAAAACAGAAATATTTCAGAAAAGGTGTTGACAAAGCAGTGTAAGAGTGATATAATAAATATCGTTGTCACGGGCGATACGAAACGTCCTTAAGACGATGAGGTATTAGCTCAGTTGGCAGAGCATTTGACTTTTAATCAAAGGGTCTGGGGTTCGAATCCCCAATACCTCACTTGATTTTAAAAAATCAAAATCCCACATGCGTCTGTAGCTCAGCTGGATAGAGTGACTGGCTACGAACCAGTAGGTCGGGGGTTCGAGCCCCTCCAGGCGCACCAGAGAGCACTTCTTTTGAAGTGCTCTTTTTTGTTTTATATACAGTACAGTGATAATTCCGACCCCTGATCACACAGAGATCAGCATCAGAAAACTGATTCATTTTTTGAAATTCGTCTTATAAACATAAAAGAACAGAAGCATTCCCTGCTCTGTCCTTTTTTTACTGCGTTATAGTTATTTCAAGACTGAAAATATTCTGTTCTGTTTCAGCACTTACCTTCCAGCCGAGATTTTCACACAGAAGCTTTACGACGTACAGTCCAAGTCCTGATCCTTCCGACGTTCTCGCATCCATACGGTAAAAAGGTTCAAACACACGTTCTGTGTCAACTGATATTCCTTCCGGAAGACCGTTGAAAACTTCTAAGCTTACATGATCTTCTGACTTTTTAAGAGTTACCCCGAAGTTTCCGTAAGCATATTTGCCTGCGTTGGACATAAGGTTTTCAAGTATTCTTTCAAACAGATGCGGATCAGTGTTTACAACGATCCCGTCTTCCACTTCAAACTGAATTTCTATTTGCCTGCTTTCGATCCATGAATGCTGTTCAAGCAGAGTTTCGGTGACAAGATTGCTTAAGTTCACTTCTTCGAAAGTCATTTCACCCGAATGATTTTCATTTCTGGCAAACTCGAAAAAGTCATCGGACAGCTCTTTGAGATAGCGGTTTTTCTGGATCGCCGTCGCCAGATATTCTGAGTTCTTCCCTGTCAGCTCCCCGCTTTTTTCAATCATCTGAAGATAGCCAAGTGATGATGTAAGCGGCGTGCGGAAATCATGCGATATGCCTGAGATCACCGTTCCCAGCTGTTTTTCCTTTTCACGGTATCCCGCTCCGAGTTCGCGCTGGATATCAACATGCTCGTTTACCAGAACCGCAAGCTTTACAAGATCATCATCAAAATCAGTGACCTTCACCGGCTGACGGTAATCAGAGTTTTTAAGCTTTTCAAGTTCAGAAGAGAAATTTCTTATATTGCGTTTAAGCAGAATATATTTCACAAGTATCCATATAATAAAAACAGAGAGGCACACGATAACGGAAACAAAAATCATATCCATAGCGTGTACCTCCTTTTTTATGAAAACACTGATTAAGTCGGCAATCCGGCTTCGCCGGATTGCCGGGGAGCAGAGAATGCGGGGCTTCGCCCCGTGCCCCGCGCTTATTTATATGACTGTTCAGTAACCCATCTTTTCTTTGTTGATGTATAAGCAAGCCAGTACATAAGTGCAGTCACTATGACTGAGCTTATAATTATCTTAACTGCGATATGGTCATTCGGTATCGCTTCCAGCATACTGGCATTTAATTCTGCACTGCCGAGAGCATAAAACTGTGTGGATACCAGCATGGAAACTGCAGGCGTAACATCGGCACCTGTAACATATCCGAAAAATACAAACGGCATTGTTTCAAAGGCAAGCAGCATAAGTGAGAATACGCTGATCGCCACGTGTTTGAATGCTATTCCGAAGCTCATTATGAAGACATATATCCTCATGATGCAAAGCCAGATAAGGAACAGAGTACCGGCAGGAACTGAACCCAGAACTGCAAGCAGCACAAGCACCGGAATGCAGTAAAATACGTTCAGAATGAATGCTCCGAGCAGAAGTTTGCTTAAGACTATTTCATGCGGTGAAAACCCGCCGGCAAGTTCGTACTGACCAAGTCTCAGATGAAAAGCGTAGACAATTACCGAGGTCACGGCGACGGCCGCTCCAGAAGACATAGTCACAGCTGCCTCGAGAAAGCTGTCAAGAGAAACTGCCATTTCTTCATTAACAAACAGCACTACGGCTGCCGACATAAGAAGAACGGACGACAAAATAATCCACTGTGAACCGGAATGCTTTATTCTGAACCATTCAGCTTTGATAAGTCTAGTCATGGCACTCACCTACCTTTTCAAGATAGTAGTCCTCAAGATTCTGACCTTCCTCATTGAATCTGGTAATGATCAGACCTTCATCTGTAATGGTCTTTGAGATGCGTTCTGTTTCATCCAGCCTTTCGAAAATGTGTATCTCGTCACCGTGGATGACTTTGTAGTCATGAAGCAAGAGCTTTTCCTCCAGAACCGCTGCCGTTCTGTTTATATCGTTCGTTCTGACAGCAATGTGTCCGCGGCACTTAAGGAGAAGTTCCTCACGGCTGAGATTTTCAACGAGCCTGCCTTCGCTTATTATGGAGAAATCAGTACAGATCTCGCTGAGCTCCGCCAGAAGATGACTGGAAATGAGCACGGTCACTCCCCATTCCTCCTGCATTCGTCTGATAAGTTTTCTTATCTCGACAATGCCTTCCGGATCAAGACCGTTTACCGGCTCATCAAGCACCATTACTTCCGGTTTCGGAAGCAGCGCCATGCCTATTCCGAGACGCTGTTTCATGCCAAGCGAAAACTTGCCGGCATATTTCTTTCCGGTATCGGTGAGACCTACAATGTCAAGTATCTCATCGACACGCTTTTCATCAGGATAGCCCCTGAGTATTCGGATGTACTCAAGGTTATCCCTTGCCGTCATTGAAACTGAAATGACAGGCTGCTCGATCATGAAGCTCATTCTGGCGCGGTTTTTCTGTATATCTTCCGCGCTGCCGAAGAACTCCATCTCACCGGAATCAGGTAAAATGATACCGGCAAGGCATTTCATTATTGTAGTCTTGCCGGCACCGTTAGGTCCTATAAGCCCGCAGATATGACCTTTTTCTACACTAAGGTCAAAATCCTTAAGGACCTTTGCTTTTCCGTAGGACTTGGAAAGTCCCTTTATAGTTATAACACTGTTTGTCATAGCCACCATCCTTTCTCTTTCTGTATCTTATTCTAAATGAAAAAGGTAAAGAAAACGTTAAGTGAGTGGTTAAGAAAAGGTTAAGATTAGCGGGGCTCCGCCCCGGGCCCCATGCTGATTTATAAATAAATCAGCTTAACAGCCTGTAGCCCATTCCCCAGACAGTTTCGATATATTCGTTTTCCGGATCGTGTTTTTTTAGCTTTGCGCGGATGTTGCTCATGTGTACCTTTACGGTATTGTCATCACTGAGATACGCTTCGCCCCAGACGCTTTCAAAGAGATTGGCCTTTGACCAGATTTTCGACGGATTCTTAAGCATAAGCGTGAGTATGGCAAATTCCTTGACTGTAAGAGTGAGTTCTTTGCCGCAGACGGATGCTGTTCCGGAGTTCTGATCCAGCGTA
>JBGUVZ010000303.1:0-2284 GCA_045220685.1 Oscillospiraceae bacterium
GCCTGATTTTTCCATACATTTACATAATCGAATGCAGTTTCACCTGTAGTTCTGACATAATAACGAAAGCTGTCACCTGTTTCCCATGAATTATAATTCTCAATATCCAGCCATTTACTACCATATATAAAAGGTCTATCCGAACTGTTCGATAGCGCATATGTAAAGAATTCATCTTCGTGAAAAACCTGCTTCTTCATTGTAAATGTCAGTACATAGCATATAATCTGCAAAAAAATGACAGCAAATAATAAAAAAAGCTTTTTTTTGGATCTTTGCTCACTTTTTTTCATAATAAAACTTTTCCTTTCTTTGTGGCACGATTTTTCTGTATTTATTGCTATTTACCTTGTAAATATTACAATTTATTATATCGCAAACAGCAATAAATGTCAATATTGCGCATTAATTTATAGCAGATATCCAATTTTAAAATATCCGCTCAACATTTAATTTCTATTATCATAAAACCTCCTATGATCAATATCATAGGAGGTTCATTTTTTATTAAGTTTTTCTCTCATAGACATTGCCTGTCTGATCGTTCACCCACTTGAACTGAGGATAATCGTCAAAAAGGTCATCACGCATATACAAATAAACATATTTATCAGACACGCCAGTCTTGCCTATAAATGTCGTATATTTGACCTGTTCAATAGGAAGATACTTTACTCCTTCAAGAGTTTTCTCATCATATACTTCATCGATTGGACAGTATCCGATTATAAAATCAGGAAGCCCTTTTTTACGCCATTTTGCAAATACTGCCTCAACATCTTCTTTATATTTATACTGCATATACAAAGCATCAGGACGATCAACATTATAATTCATAAAAATATTTTTGTCAAAATATGGCTCTATCATTACTGCCGCACCTATAAGATATGTTCGGTGATCTATGAACTTAGGATGCTCAGACGGTATTTCAAGAGTCATAAACAAATACTGATTTAATTCATTTTCGTTTTCAGAATCTTCAACTTCTTCATTCCTAAAGGACCAGTCCACCATTATTTTTGTATCTTCTAAATGATTCTCCTTGATAGTTTGGGCTAAACAGCTTAAACCAACCTCCCACGTTACTTCATACACTGATGCTATAACACTATATATTACAGGTGCAAGACAAACAAATGCTATCACGGCAGCAGAGATTTTTCTGACAAATCGAGAAGTTACTTTTGAATTCAATTTCTTCATAAATTCAGGAACGACTATACCGCCCTCTTCTTCTCCCATTATCCAAAATACAAAAACATGAAAAAGTGCTATAAGCCCCAAATGATGAAGTGCAAAATATTTAACTGTCATAAAGCCGGTCATAAGTAAATATGGCAAGAAAAAAGTAAAAAATTTCTTATTTTTTAAAGAAAAGGCAGATATTATCACCCATACTATTAATCCACAGAATACCTCTATTATTTCTAATGGTGGATTATTCTCAATACCATGACCGCCTATAAGCAATCCGCTCCAAGCATCAAACGGGATTACCGCCATATATTCATAGCACCAGCGCTCTTTTAAATATTCTTTTATTGAAATAGAACTATCAACACCTATGTAATAACAATCATCAGCAGGCAAAATAGTAATAATAAGCACAACTGCCAGTACAAGTATAAAGCACAGCGAATAAAAACGCATATCTTTCCAGAAAAACTTCATCTTCTTGTTTCGGATAAGCTCTGAGATTATTTCAAAGGTCCAGACTATACAAAGTCCGCCTGCCAGCATTATACCATAGGCAGAAACAAAGCACAGCAGCGACAATACAAGGATATAGCGCCACGGATGAGCATTTCTGTCCTTGTAGGTGACAGCCATGAGCATAAAAGCCACCATTGCCAGTGAATAGGGACGGCTAAGCACTCCGTACTGATAGAAGAAATAAAAAGTAAACGGCAGCAGATAGCGTACTATCTTAGGAAACGGCGAACGGAATATGAGCAGCGCCATAGCTGTAACGCTGAAAACCGTGTTTATAGCCTTAAGGGTAAAGGCTACAGGTGCGCCGTTCTTGGCAAATACCGAAAGGAGCAGATGCCAGAGAGGCGGATGCCCCTCATAATGAGGTATATACGTAAAAAGTTCCTTATATGAGGCACATTTTGCTATGAGCCACGCCTGTGTTTCATCGAAACACAGCTCATGGAACGAGGAAACAATTATTATGCCTGCCGTATACAGAAAAAGCACAAGAAGTCCTGTTTTCAAGTCCTTTTTTTTGTTTTCCTGATTTGTTTTGCAGCTGAAAATATCTTTTATACTGCTCAAA
>JBGUVZ010000304.1:0-2615 GCA_045220685.1 Oscillospiraceae bacterium
TTTACGGACTTTCTGCTCCAGTTCTTCGCCTTTGAACCCGTACAGTGAACAGAAAAAGCGAACATTTTCCTTTGCAGTCAGATCAGGGTATATCGCAAGATCCTGAGGAACATAGCCGATATTACTGCTCCACTTTTTGATTCCGGCTCCGTTTTCAAAGGTTACTTTTCCGGAATCAAAGGGGAGAAGTCCGAGCAGGCAGTTTATTGTCGTACTCTTTCCGGCACCGTTTGGCCCAAGTATGCCGTGTATTTCCTGCTTTTCAACTGTAAGATCGACTCCGTTTACAACGCAGACATCCTTAAAAGACTTCTTCAGTCCGCGTATCTCCAGTAATGCCATAATAGCATCCTTCTTTCTGATATTGAATAAATGAATAATTCAGATGTTTTATTCACAAAGAATATATTAGCATACGCTAACTGCTTTTGTCAATGCCTAAATGAATATTTTTCAAAAAATATTCATTGACAAAATGAGCGTTGTGATGTATACTGTAAAACAACAGACAAAAAGAAAGGAAAGAAAAACAATATGCCTCAGATATTTGATAAAGACGGACGCGACAGGGTACGCATGCAGCTTCTTGAAACAGGATTTGAACTGATAAAGCAGTACGGAATGAAAAAAACTTCAGTTTCTGAGATAGCTAAAAAAACAGGTATTGCTACCGGAACGTTCTATAACTTTTTTCCTTCAAAAGAAGAGTTTATCTATCAGCTTGTGGTCTGTAAAAGACAATCGATAAAGGTTGCTTTTGAGGAACTTACTTCTGACGGAAAAGCCGACAGGGAAAAATTCAGAAGTTTTCTTAAAAAGATATATCTTGAAGACAACGATGTTTTTCAGTATCTCAGCGATGAGGAAATTGATATACTCCGGTCACGCTGGAAGAAATAATACTGGAAAAATGAAAGCAATGACGAGCAGACTTCAAAATGGATACTCGGATGTCTTTCAGATCTGAAAGCAGATACTGACTGGAAAGTGTTTGCGAATTTCACCAAGTCTGTTTCGCTGATACGTCACGGGAAAGACAAGCTTTATGCGGAGGCTTATGAAAGAACTATAGAACTTCTGATTGAAGCAATGATTAGTTATTTATTTGAATGATTCTGTATGTCTGACACATTAAAAAATAGTTAGCCGTTCATAACTGGACGGCTTTTTTCTTTGTGTTTTATCTATTATGCCTATTTTAAAATTAGTGTTTCAAATGGCTTGACAAAGCAGTAAGCATATGCTAATATGATAAACGTACACTAACCTGATAATCGGATTATCGGTAATACAGTTTTCAATGAAAGGAGGAAACATATGTCAGTGCCCGACAGAAGTATTGACCCGCGCCTGCTTGCCAGTGCAGAAGCGGAGTTCCTTAACAAGGGTTTCGTAAAGGCTGATCTGAAATCGATCTGCGAGAATGCCGGCATTACGACCGGTGCAGTTTACAAGCGCTATAAAGGCAAGGAGGACTTGTTCTGTACGCTTGTTGACGAAATAGCAGAGCGTCTCGACGTATTTATTGAGGAACGCTCGAATATAGACTTTTCCGCACTTTCGGATAAGGAGATATACGATACATGGCAGATGACCTATGATTCGATGTTACCACTGTTCCGCTTGCTTTACAAGCATCGAAATACATTCACCCTTCTGATCGATAAGGCGGCAGGGACAAAGTATGAGAATTTCAATCATGATTTTGTAATCAAAATGAGCTATGCCTATGAACAGTACTACTCAGAAGCCAAAAAACGCGGCTTAGCGCAGGCAGAGGTAACACGTGATGAGTTCCATGTACTGCTTTCTTCTTTCTGGACTTGTATCTGTGAGCCATTCGTTCACGATATGTCCTGGGAGCAGATTGAGGAGCACTGCCGTATCGTCTGTCGGTTTTTCAACTGGAAAGAGGTCATTATTTTAAGGAAAGGCGATGTAAACTTTGTTTAACAAGATCAAGCCCTATATGGGCAGCTACATCAGGTACACTTACGCGGCACTGTGGACAATGCTTGTTTCACTTATTGCCTCTATGGTACCTTTTTTTATGTTGTACCGAATCATCAGACCGCTGATAGACGGTGAAAAGCTATCAGCTGGTTATTTAGCGATGCATATCGCTATTATTTTTGTATGCGAGTTAGCTCACGCTAATCTTTATGTGCTTGGACTGAAATTTTCACATATCTCTGCATACAATACACTGAAAAATATTCGTATATCTCTTCAGAAAAAACTGGAACGCCAGCCTCTCGGCACGATCCACGACATGGGAAACGGTAAGATAAAAAAGCTGTTCACCGATGATATTGAGCAGGTTGAACTTATTCTTGCCCATGCTATTCCTGAAGGAATTTCAAATCTCTCTCTGGCACTGATCGCAATTGTCTGCATGTTCTTTGCAAACTGGAAACTTGCTCTGCTGTCACTCTGTTCTCTTCCGCTTGGCCTTTTTGCAATGGGCATGATGTTTAAGGCAGGTATGGCTAAAATGAATGATTATTATGCGGCTGCTGCTAAAATGAATTCCACGATCATTGAGTATGTAAACGGTATGGAAGTAGTCAAGGTTTTCGGTCGTGACGGTGAATCCTATAAGCGCTATGAGAACG
>JBGUVZ010000305.1:0-2556 GCA_045220685.1 Oscillospiraceae bacterium
AGCCTTTGATGTCTCATAAAGGTGTTTCTTAGCCTGACCGATTGAACCGTTCATGTAGATAGGATGTGTTATCTCAGGTCCGAGGTATGAGAATGCTATTGTTACGGCATCCTTTTCAATTGCATCGGCTGCCTTGAGAGCATCCATCCAGTCCATCCAGTCTTCGCCGCCCATTACCTTGATAGTGTGAAGAACTTCTTCATCAGTAGCAGGCTCGATTGTAACTTCCTTTACTGAATTATCTTTAAGATCTATGGTCTTGTTGGTGTAATTGCCTTCTGTTGTCTTGAGTACTGATGAGTAAACTGTGCCGTCAGCAGTAGTTCTTCTCGGTGCTGCAAGGCTGTAG
Organism: Oscillospiraceae bacterium; assembly: GCA_045220685.1. Lineage (GTDB taxonomy): Bacteria > Bacillota > Clostridia > Oscillospirales > Ruminococcaceae > HUN007. The sequence continues at coordinate 350 of JBGUVZ010000305.1, forward strand.
ATAACCATGTCAACTTTTCCAAGATCCTTTTTGATAAGTTCGATAGTCTGATCCTTGATCTCTTTTGAAAAGGCATCGCCGTTTATTGTCTTTGCATAAAGTCCGTTCTTGTGAGCGAATTCCTCAAAGGCAGCTGTGTTGTACCAGCCGGCAGATGCAGGTTTCTTTTCAGAACCTTCCTTGTCAAAAATAATACCGATAGTTGAGGCACCGCTGGAATATGCAGCTGCAATTCTTGATGAAAGGCCGTATCCCATTGAGGCACCGATTACGAGAACTTTTTTTGCACCGCATTCGCTTTTGTGTGCCTTAGCGTATTCAATGCTTTCGGAAACGATTTTTTTACATCCTTCAGGATGTGCTGTAGTACAAATAAATCCTCTTGTTTTTGGTTGAATGATCATATCAGTGTTTTACTCCTTATCTGTAAACAATCTATAATATACACAAATATTATACCATGAATCCACAGGAAAATCAAGTAAAATGACCAAACTATTTTTAAATACTGCTATTGTGTACCTGTTAAAAAAATGTTATAATGATATATGTGTGTACCGGCGGCATGCCGTACACTTTATACTAAGATTATACGGAGCTGATAAAACTCTATGAAACCGATACGATTCTATTTCGCATTATTCTGCGGAAAGCTTACAATACTGCTTCTTAAGATGCTTAAGAAAAGAGCTACCAATTTTCCGGGCTCAGTTGTACTTACTTTGTGCCCTGACTTCTTAAAGCATCTTGAAAAGCCTGAAAAAATTATAGCAGTTACAGGAACCAACGGTAAAACTACCTGTAGCAACATGCTTCTTGATATTCTTACCGACAACGGCTACGACTGCACAAACAACAATTTCGGCGGTAACGTTGATACCGGTATTTCAGCCTGCCTTCTCAAGGACAGCACCATTACCGGCAAAGCCACAAAGAAGTACTGCGTTCTCGAGATAGATGAACGAAGCGCTGTAAGGGTCTACCCTTATGTTCAGCCGGATATTCTTATTGTTACAAATCTTACACGTGACTCATACAAGAGAAACGCGCACGTTGAATATATCTTCAATATTCTTAACGAGAATATTCCTGACAAAACACATCTGATCCTCAATGCAGATGATCTTATAAGCTCTTCACTTAAGAAAAACAACGAAAGAACCTATTTCGGCATGGAACCTTTCAAAGACGAACAGCTTATACCTGATAACATTGTCCGTGACATAACGGCGTGTCCGGTCTGCAGCTCACCGCTGGAATACAGTTTCCTGCGCTACAATCATGTAGGACGCGCAAAATGCTCGAAGTGTGATTTCTGCTCACCAGAGCCTGATTTTGATACCACTGAACGTGTATTCACTCCTGACGGACGTGCAGATATTAAAGTTCTTCATGATGGAAGAACTGAAAACTACAATGTTCCGTGCGAAAACACGATCAATCTTTACAATGCAACAGCAGTAACTGCAGCACTCAGAACCTTCGGACTTACCGAAGAACAGCTTGCTGCGTCCTTTAAGAAGATAAATGTTGTACGCTCACGCTACGACGTGATCCAGGAAAAAGGCAGAACACTTAAGTGCATCATGGCCAAGGGTCAGAACCCGGTTGCCTGCTCACACTCCCTCAACATTGCAAGAAACACACCTGATACCGCTGTTATTCTTCTCTGGGATGACTACTACGACAGAAAAGAAACTTCAGAAAACACCGCATGGTACTATGACGTTGACTTTGAATTCCTTGTAAACGACAATATAAAGCAGATAATCGTTGCCGGAAAACGTGCCGGTGACCTGGTTTTAAGACTTCTCGTTGCAGGTATTCCTGAGGAAAAGATCAGCACTACTGAACATGAAGTAGATGCTGACAAGCTTCTTGATCTGAAGATCTCGAAGAATATCTACGTTTTCTTTGATATGTACGTTGACCAGTACAAGGAGATCCTCAAGGAAAAAATAAAGGAGATGATGAAAAATGCAGATTGAAGTACTTTACCCTGAACAGTGCAATCTTTTCGGCGATTCAGGAAACATACGCTATCTTAAAAAGTGTCTTCCTGATGCAGAGTTCATTAACACCTCTCTTAATGATACACCGTTTTTTGCAACCGGCGATCCGGATATGATATACATGGGAGCATGTACGGAAAGCAATCAGGAAAAGATTATAACACGTCTTATGCCATATAAGGATAAGCTTAAGGA
>JBGUVZ010000306.1:0-5289 GCA_045220685.1 Oscillospiraceae bacterium
GGCGGAATGGTGATATAGGGAGAGTCAAACTGCACAAATTCATATTCGGCGGATTATGCAATATAAAGAGAATAGACAAAGTTCTATTTAAGCTATTGAAGTTTTGATGCCGTTGTGATATATTTGATTTACACAGAAAGAAAACAGCCGGTATTAACCGGCATTTATTCATTTTGGTTCCATATCATATATAGAGAGAAAAGGTGGAGAACAATATGGATGGCTTAAAAAGTTTATTGAACAGGAAGGTTCACCGGTTCAATGAATTTATCAGAAATGTTAATGAAAGAAGGAACAAGAACACCGGAAAATACAGCATGACCTGCTTTTTCCTTACACTTCTTTATCCGGTATTCATAGTGCTCATGGCTGAGCTTAATCAGGACAAATATCCCAGCAAGCTTGTGATGTTCATTGTGAACAAACCGATGGTAATGGTCTTTGATATAGTGGTTGCGGCTGCGATATTCGCGGCACTCTGCCTGCTGTTCCGCAAGGTGTGGAGAGCAGTGGCAGTCCAGAGCATAGTTTACTTCATGCTTTCGATAACCGAGCTTTTCAAGTACGGTACAAACGGCAACCATCTGATAATGACAGACATGAAGCTTATCAGAAGTGTTAAGAGCCTTACTTCATTTGCATATATCAAAATTACACCAAGACTTGTGACTTACACGATAATCGTTCTTGCGTATATCGCAGTCACATTCTGGTTCAATCCTAAAATAAAGATCAGCTTTAAAAAGAGCGTTGCTCCTGCGGTGGCATGTGCCGGTGCGGTGCTTTCAATGTTCTTTGTAACAGCTTTTTCAAATCCGGTCTACTCATTCTTCAATGTAGACACTACAGCAGCAGATAATGTTTTCATCCTCAATGAGAAGTTTGAAAACAACAGCTTCCTTGCATTTTTCATGCAGACAGCCAGTGAAAATCTTGCAAACAGACTTGAAGAGCCTGAGAACTATAACGAACAGGCCATTGCAGGATTCCTCGGCGATGAGAATAAGGAAAATGCTGAAGTTACTGCAGATGCTGATTTCAAAAAGCCAAATGTCATTGTGGTAATGTCAGAAGCTCTTGCAGATTTCAGAGCGTTTGACGAGCTTAAGGTAAGCGATGAATACTATGCAGGCCTTGATAAGGTAGCTGCCGAGGGACACCGCGGACAGCTTATCGTTCCGACATTTGCAAGCTTTACAGTACGTACTGAGTTCGAGCTTCTTTTCGGTCTTCCGGTAAAGTCACTCAATGACCCGAACATGCCGCAGAGAATGCTTGCCGAACGTGACCAGCCGGCTTTTGCCCGCTACTACAAGTCACTCGGCTACAACACAGCATACGTTCACCCGTTCCTCAGCTCATTCTACAGCAGAAAGAGAATCTACGGAACATTCGGTTTTGACCAGATGATCTTCGAAGATGACTTCACAGTTCCTGTTGAATACCGCGGTTCATACATCAAGGATGAAACCGTATTCAATCAGATCGAGAAGCTTATCAAGGAATCTGACGAACCGCTTTACTTACACACAACAACGATGCAGAACCATCAGCCATATACTGAGGGCGCATCGAGTGATGAACTTCTTAACTATCTCGACAATGTAAAGGTAACAGCCGATGCGTTTGAAGCCTTTATTTCAGATCTTAAGAAGATAGATGAACCGACTATTGTTTTCATGGTAGGTGACCACTTCCCGTCATTCAAGAATACAGATGACAATGTCTACAATCGTCTCGGTATCAACAGTGCAACATGCAGCAAGGTGTTCGAACAGAACTACGTTGTATGGAGCAACTACGGAGCTGATCTTTCAGCGTTCCCTGATGAGATGGTTTCAACATTCTATGTTCCTTACCTCCTCCTCGACGCGATCGGTGCTCCGAAGGATACATTTATCGAAGCTATGACGGAAAAGATGGAGACACTTCCGGTGTACTCCACACAGTATGATTCATCGATACAGGCCGACAGCGAGCTTGACGTGCTTACTTACGACCGTGTGATCGGCGAGAATATTTCCGGTTAATAAGCAATCCCCCTCCCTCCAGATAGAGAAAGCAGCCGAACAGGCCAGGGCTTCATCCCTTGGTTTGTTCGGCTGCTTTATTTTGACGCAGTGCCTTGTGTGAGACGGTGGCTTTTTGTTGTCTGCATTACAACCGGAGAAGGCCGGACAGTTGGATTATACTATTTTGATAGTCACATAATGTAAATGTGTTGTGCTAATTTTGTAATTATGACAAAAGATTTAAAATCAGCAAAAAACGGCTTTAAAAAACAACATTTATTCAGACTGTGATTTTTAAACAAAATTTTATGGTACGTATATTGCGAAAGCAACTAATATTTTTCCCTAATTTCACTTAATTGTGACAAAAAACAACAATATGGTCTGATTTCCGTATTGTTTAAAACTTGACAAAAGAAATAAAATCAATTAAAATATAATAAGCTGATTATGTACATACGTGTCATACAATTATCAATTAATTCCCAATAATATTTTCCGAGGAGGTGTGCGATTTATGAATGGATACGTTGACTTTCATTCCCGGGTTCTTCCGAATCTTGATGTTGAAAACATGGACGAAGAACTGGACAGATGCGTTGATATTCTTAAAATTCTGCACAAAGCTAAGATCAAGACCGTAGTAGCAACACCATATTTTAATTCCGTTGATTCGAATGTTCCGAAGTTCCTTGCAGAACGCGAGGAAGCTTTCGCGAAGTTAAATGAAAAAATAAAGGGAATGTCCCTTCCGCGTATAATTCCGGGTGCTGAGGTGCTTTTCACAACATCACTTCTGGATATAGATACCACAAAGCTTTGCGTGGGTAACACAAATTACATCATGCTCTCACTTCCTTATCAGGAATACAGCGACATGGTCATTGAGACTCTTCAGAAACTTATTATTTCCAAGAACCTCTGCCCGATCATTGCACACATTGAAAAATACTATCCTGAGTTCTACACCATGGAACAGCTTGAGAAAATCTCACAGCTCGGTGTTATCATGCAGCTCAGCTGTGATGCCATGATCAACCGTACAACAAGAAAGGCAGCCCTTGAACTTCTTTCAAAAAATGTTGTTCAGATCATAGGTTCAAACGACATCACAAAGCAGAATGTCCATCGGACAGCTCTGGAAACGGCCATGGATGTACTCAACAAGGACGTTTCAAGCTACGCAGCTATCGATGTTTTACAGAAGGATCTCCGCGACATTCACATTGCTGATTTCAAGGCAGGCGCAAATGAAGCGATTTCACCTTCACCGCAGTATGCAGATGCTATCAGAATTATGAGATATCATCTCCCTTTAGGAAAATACAAGCAGATCAAGAACAATGCCGGTATGATCATCTCGAACGCCAATATAAAAGATATCATGTGTTAAGAAAACGCTGATTTATTAATTTATCAGTGTTTCAATAAAATTAATTCTTGAAAATAAATTAATATTATAGTAAAATATATAGTGTAGGTCTTTCCGGATCTGCACTATATTTTTTTAAGGAGCTTATGGATACCGTGAAATTGCTTTCCATAGTAGTGCCATGCTACAATGAACAGGAAGTACTTCCTTTGTTCTATGACAAGATAACTGAAGTCATGGACGGAATGAAAACCGAAAATCCCGAACTTGACTATGAACTTGTTTTTATTAACGACGGTTCCCGTGATGCAACTCTTGAAGGACTCAGGAAATATGCACGTGAGGACAGCCGTGTCAGATACATATCATTCTCAAGAAATTTCGGCAAGGAAGCAGGGATGTATGCCGGACTTGAAGCTTCGAAGGGTGACTACATAGTTGTTATGGACGCAGATCTCCAGCATCCGCCGGAGTTTCTCCCTAAGATGTACAGCTATGTGAAGAGCGGTGAATATGACTGTGCGACCACACGCAGAGTTGACCGCGAAGGCGAATCAAAGATAAGAAGCTGGTTCGCAAGAAAATTCTACAAGATAATAAACAAGATCTCTCAGACCGAGATCGTTGACGGAGCCCAGGACTTCAGATTCATGACACGCCAGATGGTGGATGCCATTCTGTCGATGAAGGAATACAACCGTTTTTCAAAGGGTATTTTCAGCTGGGTCGGATTCCGTACAAAGTACATTGAGATAAAGAACGTTGAACGTGCGGCAGGTACGACGGCCTGGTCCTTCTGGGGACTTTTCAAGTATTCCCTCGAAGGCATCGCAGCATTCTCAACTGCACCGCTTGCCATTGCGTCATTTTTAGGAATTGTTTCATGCGCGCTTTCAGTGATATTTGCGCTGGTGACCATCATCGAGAAGCTGTGCTTCGGAAATGACACCCACGGTTATCCTACCACAGTCTGCCTCATTCTTCTTCTCGGAGGGCTTCAGCTGTTTACAACAGGTATTCTCGGACAGTATCTTGCCAAGACCTATCTTGAGTGCAAGAAAAGACCTATCTATCTCGTTCAGGAGACTGAGAACGACCTGAAAAAAACGGAGAGTGAGAATTGAGCAGAAATATCCGGGTGATATTTGCTATACTCATCCTGATCTTTGGTATATTCCTGTACCAGGTAGTAAAGTTTTACTGGGATGAAAATCACGTGCTTGTGCTGAATGACCCCGAGACGCTGACAGTCAGTGATCTCGGCGGCGGTTACTACAGCTTTGCACAGCGCGGATTTTACGGGGTGAAAAACAGAGGCGGAAAAGTCGTTATCGAAGCCCGGTGGAAAAGCGTTGATAAAATAGAGGGCGATCATTTCGTTGTTTCGCAGGCTACTGTCCGCGGCGAGCGGTACGGTATAATCGACAACGCAGGAAATGTCCTTGTTCCGTTTATCTACACGCAGTTTCAGAAAATTCCTTCCGAGATGCTTTCAGCGCAGACGGAACGGCAAAAATATGTTCTGTTCGATTTCAGCGGGAAGGTGCTCATCGACGAGGAATGGGACAGTATAACGAAGAACTATCCTACAAAACCGTTGACGGAGCAGGGCAATTTCATACAGCTTGAAAAGGAAAGGAATCTGTACCGTATAACCGAAGACGAGGAAGGGCGTCTCGTCATGAGCGATATAAGAATGCTCAAGGGTGTTTTCGGCGAAAAGCAGCTTGTTAAGATAAAGAACACTGCCGTATCTCCGGGACTGGCTGAAATGGCAGGGCTCTACAGCGAACTCTTTGACCGGTCGGTCGAATACATAGGATCGCTTTTTAACAATGACAGCACCGGCGTGAAAGATCTCGCCTGGGGCGATAATTACAGGGACCTTCTCCTCGAGGGACTTAA
>JBGUVZ010000307.1:0-14135 GCA_045220685.1 Oscillospiraceae bacterium
TGCATATGGTGCTTACCTTCAGAATTACTATGAAGCTGACATGACCCGTACAACGCATCCTTACTATGCTTTCAACGAATGTGCAAAAGAGGAACTGAATGAGAGTTCACTCTATGCATCTGACTGGCAGAGCGTAACCGGACCGTATTCCGCTTACGGCGATACCTACGTAGATGATGATGCTTACTGGGCAGCATGTGAAATATTCGTTTCTGCTTCTGAACTTAAAAATGAGAACACAGTAAAATTTAAGAAGGAACTTGAAAAGTTTAAAGATGCATACAAGGTAAGTTCAAGGGTCAACGGCGGTGAAAATGATGAGTCATTTACATCATTCAACTGGGGAAATACAGCTGCCGCAGGTACAATGACACTTGCACTTCACAAGGATCTTCTCGAAGAGAAGAATGTAAAGAAAATAACTGATTCAGTTACAAAGACTGCTGAAGAGTATCTTGAAACGGAAGAAAAGCAGGGATATGGTATTCCTTATAAGAATGATGAAAATCCATATACTATACCTCGCAGTGGCCTTGATGACATAAGAGTCTATGGCTACGAATTCGGTTCAAACGGAATGGTGCTCAACAATGCTATCATCATGGCATATGCATATGATCTTACAGGTGACAGCAAATATTCTGACGGTGTAACTGGTGCTATGGACTATCTTCTCGGTACAAACCCGCTTTCATTCTCGTTTGTAAGCGGATATGGTTCATATGCTATGGATAACCCGAACCATCGTTACTGGGCATATGAATTTGACCACAGTTTCCCGAAGGCTCCTGACGGTGTTATAGCAGGCGGTCCGACCGGTTTTATTGCTGATCCGTATGCAAGAGCTTTAGGATTCGTACCGGGCAAGGCGGGAAATCCTTCACAGAGATGCTACGTGGATTCTGTAGAATCATATTCAACTAATGAGACCTCACTTGACTGGAACGCTTCGCTTGCATGGGTAGCTTCATTCCTTGAAGACAGCTACAGCGGAGATTCTGTAATAAAGCCGAAAGAATCACCTCAGCCGACAAAGTCAGCTGATCCGACAGAGTCACCGAAGCCGACAGAATCACCTAAGCCAACTGCTTCACCGAAACCTACAGCTTCACCGGAACCTACTGAAAAGGTGTCACCGGAACCAACAAAGACCGCAGCTCCGACAGCAACATCAAAGCCGACAGTTACACCGACTGAGGAGTCATCGCCTTTAACATCACCGACTCTTGTGCCGACAAACGGTCCTGCTGTTCCTGTAACTGATGTTCCGGGTGCAGATCCGATAGCTACGGAAACATCTGATAAATATCTGGACGACCCTTACATTCCGGGTGATGTTGACTGTAACGGCAAGGTGGATGTTACAGACCTTACAACTCTTGCGATAGCACTCGTTGACGATGAACCGCTGTTCAACATGATGGGTAACAATGCTGATGTTACAGGAGACGGAAAGGTAGACCTTGCAGATCTTGCCACACTCAGACAGTATCTTTCAAAGAAAATAACTGAGTTTCCGGTAAACGTAAAGGATAAGAAATAATTTAACCGATAAAGCGGAGGAGCCACTGGCTAAGCTAAGGTTTCCCCCGTGCATATCAGAAGAATTTAATACCAAAACAAAGAGGACATCCCGCAATGAGATGTCCTCTTTTATGTTACGGCAGCAGCCGGTATGTATCGTCAGGCGAATACACGGTGCCTTCGTGTTCGAAACGCCAGAAGATGATGTCACCTATAGGCAGCGTTACGACATTGTCGGCCTTGTATTCAGGAGCAAGTTCTGATTCGATCATAACCCGTCCTGTTACGGTATAGTCTTCCTCGCTGTACGACATTCCTGAAATGCAGATCTCATCGGTCGGTTCGTCGTCTTCAAGAAGATCGACTTCGACTGCACCCGGACGTACTGTTAAAGCTATTTCCAGGGTGCTTCCTTCAAGGCGTCTCAGTGCGTCAAATGCGAAAGGAAGATTTCGCTGTGAAAGAACAGCCTCGATACGAAGCGATTTCAGTGAATCTCGGAAATCGATCTTATGACGCATTTCCTCAGGTACTTCGTTGAGAAGATAACCGCGTTTCATGTCAACGTCGTCTGCGCTCAGATAAAGCAGTGGAACTGCGAGGTCGTTGTCAGAGCGGGTGAAATTATCAGGATAAGCCTTTTCCATCGGCAGCCACGAGAACTGTACTTCCGATTCCTCGTTGTACACCACGCCGAATCCGGTGGTGCATCCTTCATCACGAAGCTCGGTAAATCCGCAGATAAGGTCGGCTATCTGACGGAGAACGCAGGCACTGAAGTCCACGTCTTCGTCATCTATGCCCACGACCGTAAGATCACGGCAGGCCTGCTGTGCAAGTCCGGTGGTCATTATATCGTACTTTGATTCGTCATATATTGACGGATAAAGATGAACGCCGTAGAGATATTTGTCGAAAAGCGGAAGCCTTCCTTCAGCGTGGAAGTGTACCCATGCTGATGAGAGCAGTGTTCCGTTCGTTACGCACATTATGGCCGGTGAATGCTCGGTGTTAAGAACATCGGCAAACTGGAGCAGAGCAGTCATTTCAGGATTTTCAGTTCCCTTGTGGAACAGAGTTGAAATAACGATGGTCGTGCTGCAGTTTTCCGCCAGATCAGCTACGTCATCTTTTGTGATGTCGGAATGAACGGACTGATAATCGTCAAGATCCTCCGGTTCACAGACATTGATTCGGCAGATAAAGCCGGTCTCGATGTAGCTGTTGTATCCGCAGATAATGACTGATCCTTTGTCAGCGGCCTGAATATCATTGAACTCTATGTCAGGTACTTTTCTGAGCAGTTCAATCATCTCTTCGCCGGACGGAACGTTATCCTCGTCGGTGAAAGGAACGGCTACCGAGAAAGGTACACGTTCAATAATACCGTGTTCAGGCAGCGAGAGCACCTTGGTCGGCTCGGAAGGATATTCGTAGTTGAGAATGTCGGAGTAGTAAGTGTTTCCGAAGCTTTTGTCGAATTTCTCTGCGATCTCCAGAGCCATGCCGCGGAAGTAGTCGAACATGATGTCCGGGTCGTACTGGTTTTCATCGGTGTAGAGTTCAAAGGTTCTCGGCAGCTTCATGCTGATAAGTTCGTTTTCGTCACGGTTTAAGTTTTCGAAAAATATCGCCGCACCGTTTGCAAATGAAAACCTCATTCCCGGATTCTTGCTTCTTATGAACACGTCAAGATATTTGCAGAAAAGATTGTAGGCTGAGTTAGGTTCTGTGTAGGACTTGAGAAGCAGAATGTTTCCGGCTTCGGCAAGGAAGTTCGTGTCCACGCCCATTATCGGAAGCAGAAGGTCGGCGTAGTAGTCCGCTTCGTCCAGATCACCTATGCGTGTGAAGTGCTCAACGCATTTTCCGTAGGTTTTCTGCGGCACTTCGGAACATGAAATGTTCTGCTGGGTAAGTGAGGCGAGCATGCGGACAGCCTTTTCTTCTGATCCTGTGAGCAGTTCTGCCTGGATTTCAGTATCGAGTTCACATGCTCTGCAGTCACTGAGCTCGTCAGTCTCGCATTCCCTGTAGAGTTTCAGCTGCTCTTCTATCTTTGACGGATCTTTCTTCATGAAGTATTTTATGCGCAGCATATGGTACGTTCTCATGGAGTATCCGAAGGCACTGAGAAGTTCCTTGTACTTTGCAAAATATTCTTCGGCTCTTTTGTATGTGACCTGGTAGTAGGAGGTCATCTCCTCAATGAACCACTTGAATGCGGTCATGAATGAAAGGGAATTGTGCTTTTCAGTATTGGCTGAGAACATTGCCATATATTCCGGAAACATGATCATGGCACTGAAGCTGTCGCCGTTAAATACTGATTCCTGTATGTACCGGTATCTCAGATCGAGCCCCTCGACTAAATTTCTTCTGTGATCGGCAGTGAGGATGCATTTTTTCAGATATCTGAGACGTTCATCGCCCTCGGAGAGCGTTTCAAAATGTGAAATGTCGAACATATATCAGAGTCCCCATTCGATAAGTTTAATAAGATTCTCGTTCATCATAAAGAGGTCGGTTGCTTCAACAGGGAAACCGCCGGCGATCAGCGCCTGGATGTAGATGATGTTCGCACAGACTTCGATCTTGTCAGGATCATCGGTGTCGGCGAGCTTCATTATGAGCGGATTCTCTGCGTTGAGATAAAGTACAGCGGATGAGTCAGCTGCCAGTTCTTCGCTGAATGCATCAAGCATTTCGTCGAACATACCGTCGGAATTCTTTTTCGAATTCTCAATGTCACGCTTGAGCTGTCCGTCGGTGTTAAGTGTATACAGTGAAGTGAGCTGAGCCGGGATAATGCTTTTTATACGTACACTGCAGTCGTATTTTTCAAGTGCGATGGATGCCATGGCACAAAGGTAGTCGTAGTCATCAGCATCCGGCGGTTCCTCGAGAAGCGTGTCAAGCAGGGTCTCGCTGACAGCTTCGGTATGGGCGATGCCCAGTTCATCAAGCATGGTGATAAGCTCGCGGATGTATATCTGACTTGCGTTTACAAGCAGTTCATCCTTTTCACAGAACACCGGTTTCAACTGTCTGAAGGTATCGGCATCGGTGGTGTAGAAAATAGTGTAGTCGTAGTGCATGAGGGTCTTGCCGTTTCTTATGCCAAAGCTGCTTTCGAAGCTGAAGTAAGGCATGAAGATCCTGAAAAGACGTTCATTTTCTGCAGCTACGGATTTAAGTGCATTTCCGTGGATGGAAACTATCTTGGCGAGAAGCGCAGGATTTCTTATCGAGATACGTTCAAGATAAGAGGAGATGCAGTGCTCGATCTGCGATTCTGCTTCGATCAGAAGATCATTGCGGAAGAAGTTTTCACGGGCCGCATTTGCACTGAGCTTGTCGGTGTTGAAGAAACACTGAACGAAAAATGCCCAGTTTGGAAGTATCTGTGATCCGTCCTCAGTCAGCAGAATGCTTTTGAGATAGATCCTGTGGCTTCTTACGGAAGCAGCTGATACGGTAAACGGAAGAATATATGCAACACCGCTGAAAAGACCGTTTTCCGATTCCAGCGGAATGTAGTCGAGAAAGTCGAAGTCAGTTCCGAAGATCTGTCTTCCCATGGTCAGAACGTTTTCGCGTTCACTGGTGCTTATCTTGTTGAAAAGCGGGTTTGCCCTTGCTGAAAAATCACCGCAGGTAACATAGACAGGGAAGGACATAGGAAGTGCGTAGTAGCGTACAGCACTGAGTATCTCGGCAAAGTTGAAGTGAGAAGCGTATTTCTCGGTGGCTTTAATGAAAATCTCAGTTCCCACCGGCATATCAGATTCGATCTCTTCAACAGTGTATTTTCCGGAGGTATATCCGTGCCATTCGAATACCTTGTCAGGTTCCTTGTATGAGCGGCTTCTCAGTACGATCTCGGAAGTCACCATGAAACATGAAAGCATACCTATTCCGAATTTTCCGATAAACGAAATGTTCTCCTTGTTTCCGCGTTTGAGTGACTGACCGATAACTGAGATGAACTTGTGTATCTCTTCTTCGGTTATACCGCTTCCGTTATCTCTGAAAGTCAGTGACTTGTGTTCTTCAATTGTTATATCGATACGAGGCTGTTCATCCATGCCGTGTGCTTTGCGCAGCATGACGGCATCGGCTGAATTCTGGAGAAGTTCCCTTATGAATACTTTCGGTGTGCTGTAAAGATGATTCGAAAGGAGATCCATCATGCCGCCGAGATTTACAGTAAAATTATATTCTTTCATAGCGTGTTTTTCCTTTGATCTGTTTTCCGTAAGCAAAAAAGGCATATAACATCTTAAAGAAGCATGTTATATGCCGTTTCAGGTTATATGAAAACAGTATTATTCGTAGTCCTCGTCATAATCTTCGTCTTCAGATCCGTCGTCTTCATCATCGTTTTCATCTTCTGTTTCTTCTTCGCTTTCCTCAGTTACAGATGATGACTTGTCAATGTTCTTTATGTCATTATTGTTTACTACGTAGTCTGCAGAAACAAAGCCTTCCTTGCCGTTTGTGCTGATCTTGTACCATACGTTTTCTTCGTCGTCAGTAACTGTGTCGAGAATCTCGACCTGAGCACCGTTTAAGAGTTCACCGATGAATTCTGCATCGTATGAAGCCTCAGCGCGCACGTTGAGAACGTCATCAGCATCGATGCCTGTTACTGTACCCATTACCTTAGGAACGTTGAGTGAAATATCTGTAAGTATTACTTCGATAGGAGCCTTGTCAAGAGCTTCGTTGTCGAATTTGAAATCAGCGTTTATCTTGCAGAGACCGTTGTCGAAAGTTGTGTGTGCATAGTAGAATGCATCCTTTTCGTTGAGTTCAGGAGCATTTTCCTTAAGTGCGAGAACGATCTTGAGTTCTTCGAATGTCATGTCAGCAGATGCAACAGGAGAGATCTGAGCATTTCCTGAAACTATTACCTTTGAAATAGGTGCTGCGTCAGTAAGCTGGCTTTCCAGAGTTGAAACTGTAACAGGGAAGTCAGTGAATTCTGCTGCAACCGTGTCAGAGATCTTGATGCTGTATCTGTCTCCGAGTACCTTTGTAACATCAGAGAAGGACTGACCGAGGAAATCAACTGCATTGTAGTGTACTGACGGAACATCAGTTTCTGATGTTTCGATAGATTCAGATACTTCATCGCTTATAGAAGGTGTATCTTCTCCTTTTCCGCCTGTTATAGGACTGTCCTTTAAGTGCATCCATACAAGTGTGAGCGCATAACCGAATGCTGCTATTGCAAGAAGAAGTGCGCATACGTTCGGCATTAATGAAGGCTTGTCAACCTGAATAAGCTTTTCTTCCTCAGGATCAAGTCTTACAAGGTCAATGTATTCGTACGGTTCACCGCATTTAGGACAAATTTCTGCTTTTTTCGGAACCTTTGCTCCGCAGTTTCTGCATAATTTTTTCATTATCTCTATCACCTTTATGTAACAAAAAGTTAATTTCTATCTTATAATTTCAGCTATAAAATATAACCTGTACTATTCATTATATAATACTTTAAGGTGGGTTGTCAATAAGATTTGTCATTAATTCTTCGGAACTTTAAGTATTGATTTTCTCTTTGTCTTCTTCTGCTGGTAAAGTATTTCATCAGCTTTTTCGAGAATATCCCCGAGAACTATGTCCTCACCGCATACGAACGGGTAAATACCTACGCTCATGTTTACGTAGTACGGCTTGTCGCAGGAAGCATTGAAACTTTCCATTGTCTTGTTGATACGGTTGAGGATATGGTTCATATTATCAGTTCCGCCGAGAAGTGCAAAAGCTGCGAATTCGTCGCCGCCGATTCTTCCCACGATATCGGTCGCTCTGAAAGAGTTGGTCAGAATATTTGCAATGCTCTTCAGCGCAAAGTCACCGTCGTCGTGGCCGAACTGGTCGTTTACGATCTTGAGACTGTCCATATCTGCGAATACAACAATAGCATTCTTGCCTTCGTTGACAGGATTGTGGATAATGGAGTCAACACTGTCGAAGTAGCCTCTTCTGTTGAAGATACCGGTAAGTTCATCGTACTTTGATATCTTTTCGAAGTTACGGCTGTTTTCCTTTTCAGTGGCAAGCAGAGACTGCAGATTTCTGAGAATGCTGCTGTACTTGAGGGCGGTGCCTATCTGGATGCCTATCTTGTTTATGTACTGGTAAAGATACGGTTTTGCTGAACATATAAGTGTGCCGTATATCTCTTCGTTTGAGAAAAGAGGCGTTATTATCAGCGGAAGTCCGTCTTCCATGTTTATGTGTTTGTCTTCGAGGAAGCCGTACGGTGTTATCCTGTTGTTTCGGCTGTAGTAGCGTATTTCTTCACCGTGCTGCGAGTAGATCAGCGAAATGGTGTCAGGTGGCATAAACTTCGTACCTTCCTTGTGTTCAACAGGAGTATCGAAAAGATACATGTAGCTCTTTTCTATTCCTAAGGCACTGATTCTTGACATGATAGGACGAAGTGACTGCGTTGTTGCCTCACCGGTTATAATGACGTCATTGACTATGCAGTTTATTATCGTGTCACTGTTTATAGTGTTCTTAAGTTCACGTCTGCGTGAAGTATGATTGAAGGTCGCTATCTCACGGTAGATCTGTGAGAAAACAAGACCTATTTCGTAGTCATCTGTATATTCCGTGGAGAGCTTGTACTGTACAGTGTCAATTATATTGTAAACTTCATCAGTCGGCATTACGGAAAGAATGCCTGTGGATATGATGTTCTGGACTGCTATCTGTACAGCCTTGCGGTAGTGCTTCGGCTTCATGAACGACTTGTAGTCGAAGACTATTTCGAAGAAGTTTCTGAAAAGCTGAACTATCGTGTCATATTCTTTTCCTGGGAAATACTTCTGGTACTTAAGTGCTGCAGGTTCACGGAAAAGATAGTTCATGTAGTCTTCCGTGGTATATTCAGCAAGCTGAGATTTGCTGAGCTTTGTATCAGCAAAAATGTAGCTTAAGTTTTCGTATGATGTGTTTTTACAGCCGCAGGAGTTTCGTACCACAAGATTTGTCGGGATCACTATGTGCTGCGGTTCCGTGGACTTAAGAAGTTCAGGAATCATTGACACTGCCTTGTAGCCCATCTGATAATTGTCAGCGTTTACGGTAGTAAGCAGAGGATAAAGTTCAACTGCTGTTCTTGAATTGTCAAAGCCGACTACGGAAATATTTTTGCCTACTTTGTATTTTCCGCTCTTGTTTAATACGCGGTATCCGCCCTTTGCCATTTCGTCGTTGGCAAAGCAGATGGCATCTATCTGGTCGTTGTCGTTCAGAAGTTCGGTAACAACATTGTCGCTGTTTTCTGAAAAATCGCCGTAAACGATAAGGTTCTTGTCGATCGGCAGACCGTTTTCAAGCATCGTTTCAACATATACGTTGCGTCGTTCCTCAGCGTCAGAGTTGAGCCTTGAACCGCTTACAAATCCGATGTTGCGGCAGTTGTGTCTGTGTATAAGATGGTTTAAGGCTTTCTTGAGACCAGTTCTGTTGTCAAGACGAATCGAATGATATTTTTCATATTCCGATGCGATCGTCATGACAGGCACATCCGGAAACTGTTCCACGAACTTCAGTGTTTCTTCGTCTGAAAGCGTGTTTCCGATGATACCGGACATGATTATAAGAAAGTCAAGATCGAGGTTTTTGCCGATATCATAAATTGTATTGTACTGATAGTAATAAGGAGACTTCAGTGGGTCGTTGCAGTCGCCGTTGAGATGCATGCCCGGGAAAATTATGAGATTTGCGCCCAGCTGCTTTGCTGCCGATGAAGCTCCGCTGCAAAGCGAGTAGACCGAGCCGTCAACGAGATTGCTAACGTAAAGTCCAATATTAAGTTTTGGATTACTCATTAAAATTACTCCTGTGACTTATGATTATTTAAAGTACATGAAGAGCTGACACTTGATCATTCCGTTGTAGAGCTTTCTCCTCTTGTCAGCTTTTCTGCCGAAGAAGTTTTCAAAATTTTCGTGCGGTGAGATTATGTAGTATGTGTTGCCCTTGTCCATGGTGAATTTTCTTCCCATTATTCTGTAGAGCTCCTCAGCTTCCTTGAGCTCAAGCATACGCTCACCGTAAGGCGGGTTGCAGATTACGATTGAATTTTCAACGCTGTCGAAGTGTTTTATGTCTGCCTGATATGCAGTTACCCTTGATGCAACGCCGGCTTTCTTTATATTGTCGTTTGAAAGCATTACGCATTCCTCGTCAACGTCATAGCCGCATGCTTCAAACTTCGCATCTTTTTTAACAAGAGAAATGGCACGCTTTCTTTCTTCGCTCCAGACTGAACTGTCTGAGATCTCCCACTTTTCAGCGGAAAACTTTCTGTTTATACCCGGTGCTATGTTGAGTGATTTGAAAGCAGATTCGATAAGGAAAGTGCCGCTTCCGCAGAACGGATCGCATACACGGCTGTTTTCGCGGACATGTGCAAGGTCGATGATGCCGGCAGCAAGTGTTTCCTTGATAGGTGCCAGGTTTGAGTTTCTGCGGTAACCGCGCTTGTGAAGACCAGTGCCGCTTGTGTCGAGGTAGATGGTCACCACGTCTTTCATTATGCCGAACTGTATCTGGTGTACAGCACCTGATTCGTCAAACCAGTTCACTCCGTATTTATCTTTCAGTCTTTCGACTGCGGCTTTCTTGATGATCGACTGGCAGTCAGGAATGCTGCGCAGCTGTGAATTAAGTGAATAGCCTTTTACCGGAAAAGCTTCAGTTTTTCCGATGAATTCCTCGAAAGGTATTTTTCTTACGCCTTCAAAAAGATCCTCAAAAGTGAGAGCCCTGAATTCCGCAAGCTGTATAAGTACACGTTCTGCTGTGGCAAGACAGATGTTCGCTCTTGCGATCATTGTCATGTCTCCTTCAAAGGTAACGCGTCCGTTGTCAGCAGTAACGTTCTCCGCACCGATTTTTTTAGCTTCAAATGAAAGTACGCTTTCAAGTCCGAAGTGGCATGGGCACGAGATCGTATATTTGTTCAAAAAAACACATCCTTAATTGTATATGAAAATTCTTTTTCTGTCTGTAGGTATACAAATATATTATATCATAAATCAGTGCGTTTGTTAATAGTAAAATGAAAAAAATAATAAAAGCGCTCCGGATTTAAGCCGGAGCGCTTTGTATTAATAATAATCAACTGTGTCACAAACAGGGAACGATTCCCCTGAATAGTTTTCGTCTGCGTAGGTACCGAATACGCTTCTCCAGATACCTGCGGAGTTTGCGCCTTCGATAGCCCATGAGTTAGTACCGCTGTCGTAGCCGACCCACATTGCTGAAACGTAGTCAGGTGTAAGGCCGACAAACGAAATATCACGCCAGTCTTCTGATGTACCAGTCTTGCCGACGAGAGGGGCATTCCAGAGCTGAGCTGCAGTACCTGTACCGGCTGAGATAACCTTTGAAAGCATTCTGTTCATGATGTATGCTGTTTCATGGCTTACAGCCTGTTCGTAAGTACGGTTTTCGTTGTCGATGATAGCTTCACCTGTCATAACGTCTTCGCATCTTGCGATTATGCTTGCCTTGTACCATCTGCCGTCGTTGCCGTATGGCATGTAGGCATTGGCAAGGTTGATAACGCTCGGACCGGTACGTGTGGCACCGATACAGAGAGGAGCGAAGTCCTTGTCCCATTCAGGATCAAGATTGAGGTGGAGCTTTCTTGTTGCAAAGTCAAACACCTGTTCGATCGCAATGTTGCCGTTGTTGTAAACGATCTGTGCAGGAAGTGTGTTGATGGACTGCTTGAGGAAGTATTCTACCGGATAGTAACCGCCTGACGGAGCACCGTCGTAGTTTCTCGGCCAGTAGTCAAATCCCGGAACAACACCGTAAGGGAGGTATTCATCGTAGAAGCATGTGTAAGGTGTGATGATTCCGTTTTCTATGGCGTAACCGTATGTGGTTACCGGTTTGATTGTCGAACCTGGCTGACGGCCGCCTTCGTAGGCAATGTTCCATCCTAAGTTGTCTTCAGGTGTTCGTTCACCGATCTTACCTTCGAGTCCGAGAATGTGTCCCTTGTAGTCGAGAACCGCAATGGCTGACTGAACCTTTTCTCCTGTTGTACTGAGTGATTCAGGGAAGTAGTACCAGTCCTTGTAAGTTTCGTCGAGATGTGCCTGAAGAGCAGGGTCAGTGGAAAGATAGAGCTTGTAACCGCCGTTGTTGAACATTGTAAGTCCATCCTGACGGGTCTCAAGATTGTTTGCTTCCATAAGGTAGTCACTGATCTCAGAGAGGGCAGTTTCGATAGGCCATGTAAGAACTTCAGGGTTCTGGAAGCTTTCGTCACTTTCGGTAAGCTTCATGTAGTCAGGATTCTTGCTCTTGAATCCAGGCATTGTTGAAAGGAGGATCTCCTCGTTCATTGCCTCTTCATACTGCTCAGCTGAAATAACGCCAAGCTCAAACATCTTGTAAAGACAGATCTCTTTACGTTCCTTGTTTGCCTCGAAATCCGTTGTCGGGTTGTAGGCGTTCGGAGCCTTCGGAATAGCTGCGAGAACGGCAGCTTCAGCGATAGTGAGTTCGCTTGCAGGCTTGCCGAAGTAACCGATAGATGCAGCTTCAACACCGTACATGTTATATGAGTCGATGCTGCTGAAGTAGATCTCGTTTAAGTAAGCTTCAAGAATATCATCCTTGGTGTAAGTACGTTCGAACTTCATGGCCTTGAAGATTTCTCGCATCTTTCTGTCCCATGTCTGTTCGTCATCGTGTGTAACGTTCTTGATGAGCTGCTGTGTGATGGTGGAACCACCGAATTCTGCACGGTGTACACCGATCTGATTGAGAGCCAGGTTGATGATGGCGGCACTCGTACGCTTGAAGTCAACACCTTCGTGAGCGTAGAAACGTTCGTCTTCGATACTAACGAATGCGAATTTTACGTGGTCCGGAAGTCCCTTTAAATCACACGGAAGCTTTACGTCGTGTGACTGCGGAGTTACACGGTAAACCAGTTCATAATCGTTTGTTTCCTGGTTCATCTGGTAGATGTATGAAGCAAAGCTCTGCTTGAATTCCTCAAGTACTACTGTGTCAGTGGTGTTCATGAAGTCAAACAGATAGAAAGCAACTGCCATTCCGACGATGGTGAACGTGAGAGTCATCATAAGGAACAGCGTGAATATTGAAGTTCCGATAATGCTGAAGAATTTCTTTATGGCGAATATTGTGATGTAGCGCCTTCGTTCCTTGGGATCCTCAGGAGGTTTTCCGCCGTAGAAGAGGTAGAGGTTTCGTTTTTTCTTCATCTGGCGTTCAGTCTCGTAGTCGTCGAAGAGTTCTTCCTTTATGTCTTCGAGTCGTTCCTTGAGTTTGTCTGAGACAGGAAGATTTTCGATGAAAGGCGATGTGGAATCAGGTTTCGGACTGTTTTCTGCCTCGTGAACGGATGCTGTCTTTGGTTTGTTTTCGGTGGATGGTGTCGGGTCTGGTGTAAGATCGTCAAGAACGTCACCGGTACTTTCAGTTTCTTCCAGAATCTTGTCTATGTAGTCATCTGAAAGCTGGTGATCATTTTTATTATCCATCTGCATACTCCTTTCTAAAAAACCGATTCGGAAGATCCCCGAACCGGTTTCGTTTTTTTATTGCCCGCATGCAAACACGAAAGGTTTTACATATGGGAGGGCGTTTGTTCTGGTCGTGCCCTTCTTTTGTTCTTTATTACTTTATCAGTGAGCTGTACAGTAGCCGTCTTCAGGTTTGAAGTAACCCATGCCGCCTACCGGACATCTTGAAGTAGCTCTCATGCCTGAGTAAGCACAGTAGCTTTCGTGAGCGACAGTCTCGCATACAGGGAAGTCATCACCGGATGAGTGTTCGTCAGCATAGTTGCCGAATACGCTCTTCCAGATGCCTGCCGAGTTGGCTCCTTCGATAGCCCATGAGTTTGTACCTCTGTCGTAACCGATCCAGATAGCTGAGATGTAGTCAGGTGTAAGACCAACGAATGAAATATCACGCCAGTCTTCCGATGTACCTGTCTTGCCGACGAGCGGTGTGCTCCAGAGAGCAGCTGCAGTACCTGTACCGTCTGTGATAACATTTTCCATGAGCCTGTTCATGATGTATGCTGTTTCTTCGCTGACAGCCTGTTCGTAATCACGTTTTTCATTGTTGATTATGTAGTCGCCTGTCATAACGTCAACACACTTGCTGATGATACTTGCCTTGTAGTAACGTCCTCTGTTTCCGTAAGGCATGTAGGCATTTGCGAGGTTTATAACGCTCGGACCGGTATTTGTGGCACCGATACAGAGAGGAGCATAGTCTACGTCCCATTCAGGATCGAGGTCAAGGTGAAGCTTTCTTGTTGCGAAGTCATATACTGCGCGGGCACGGTTGTCGCCGTCGTTGTATACGATCTGAGCCGGCAGTGTGTTGATGGACTGCTTGAGGAAGTAGTACACCGGATAGTAACCGCCTGACGGAGCGCCGTCGTAGTTGTGAGGCCAGTAGTCAAATCCCGGTACAACACCGTAAGGGAGGTACTGGTCATAGTAGAACGACGAATATGTCATGATGTTGTTTTCTATCGCGTATCCGTATGTGGTTACCGGCTTGATAGTCGAACCAGGCTGACG
>JBGUVZ010000308.1:0-2678 GCA_045220685.1 Oscillospiraceae bacterium
TTCAGAATGCATTATACCGGCCGAAAAATTCAAAAAACATAACGGATATTTCTCGTTCAGATATGCACACGATCCTTCGTTTGTATTCTATGAATATTTTGACGACAGTCAGGTCCTTATAAGTATCGTTTCAAAGGAATACGTATATACCAAGCGTACACTGGTGCTTATCTGGCTGATCGTTCTTGATTTTACGGTGATACTCACCTGCTTCCTTTCAACGAGAAGCTACAGAAAAAACAACTAAAAAAAGCCGTCGGCAATGTATTATCACAATGCCGACGGCTTTCGATATATTTATGGAATCAAACTGGTTACTGTCTGCTGCCTTCTTTTTCTCTTGCAGAATCCGGTTTAAGATCCTCAAGAGTAACATCAACGTCGTAGTAGTTTCTGTTTCGTACAACAGTAAGTTTGATGGTGTCCCCGGCATTTTTGTCCTTAAGAGCATTTTTAAGATCTTCAGCACATGAAACGAGTTCACCGTCAGCTCCGACGATAACATCGCCCGCCTTGATGCCCGCCTTGTCAGCAGGACCGTTTTCATTGACGCTTACTACCTGAACGCCGCTAGTGCCTGATGCGCCTCTGCCCTGATAAGCAGATCCGCTCTTGGAAAGATCCTTGTATGTGATGCCGAGCTGCGGACGGCCTGTAACATAGCCGTGAGCTGTCAGATCATCGATGATTTTCTTTGCGTCATCTATCGGGATGGCAAAGCCAAGACCTTCTATTGTAGCTGTTGATGATGAATATGAAGATGAAAGCTTCATGGAGTTGATGCCTATTACCTGACCGTACTGGTTGATAAGCGGGCCGCCGGAGTTACCGTTGTTGATGGCCGCATCGGTCTGGATAAGCTTCATTGTTGTATCGTTTACCGAGATCTCACGGTTGAGCCCTGAGATATATCCGGCTGTAAGTGTACCGAAAAGATCGAATCCGAGAGGATTACCGATAGCAAGTGCAGGATCGCCGACCTTGAGGCTTTCCGAGCTGCCGAATTCAGCAGGAGTCATTTCATCCTTGGCATCTGCCTTTAAAACCGCAAGGTCAGTCTGTCTGTCGTAACCTACTATTGTAGCATCATACTCAGTTTCGTCAGCAAGTCTGATGGTGATCTTCTTTGCAACGCCGAGGTCATCGTCGCAGATAACGTGTGCATTGGTAAGAATGTAGCCGTCCTTCGACATTACAATTCCTGTACCTGTGCCCGGAACTTCCTGTGTAACGGTATCTGAACCGAATCCCCAGAAATCAAAGGTCTGACTCTGCTGTTCGAAAACAGATGTAACGCCCACAACGGACGGAAGTACCTTTCTGTATATCGCCTGAGTGGAAAGTGTCTCGCCCTTTGCCTGAACATTGACAAGGCTCTGATCGGTCAGATTATCGGTCTTGCTGTTTTCAGCTTCTTCTGTCTTTTCATCAGACTCTTCGCTTTCCTCCTTTGACGGAAGCTTTCTGCTTTCAGAGAATGAAGGACGCTTTTCCTTTGTCTGTGAAATAAACGGAATGCCGTTTTCGTCTATATATTTGTAGCCAGCTATCGAGCCTACTGAAACTGCAGCCATGCATAATACGAGAAGAACCGACTTGAACGCTTTTGCTGCGCCGTGTTTCTTTTTTGGCGGTTCTGCTGTATTATTCACATCCTGCTGAACAGATCCGTTTGTTCCGCCTGAAGGATCATAACTGTAGCTGTACTGATCATTATTGTTGTTATTATTGTCATACATGATATCATTACTTCCTCTCTGTTTTGTCCATTGTTTATAATTTTAATCTTTAATGTGATAACCATATGATAACTTACAGAAATATTCTTCACAGCAGGCGACACGAATAACAAATAAGAGATTTCCATCAGGGCTTAAATAAGAGGATGCATGACTTTATCCTGTTTTCCCGCTCTGAGTCACTGTGCATTTTTAACATATCTCAGGCGAAATATATATGTATTCATACAAAGTTAAATTTCGAGTCAAACATTTCAGCCTTCACGAATGTTATATATATGTGATCAGAAAACAGCAAACTTCATTTAGTACAGATTTTTATTGAACAAATCAGCGTTGAATGATATAATCAGAGTAACCACAGGCCGGACGGCCGATAATACGAACCTAATACAGAAGATCACATAAAAAAGAACGGAAGGTGAACACTATGAAAACAAGAAAAACACTGGCTTTTGCCACAGCAGCCCTTACAGCATTTATGCCGCTTTCATACGCAGGCACTGCATTAAATAATATTCCTGCAGTATCCGCAGAAGAACAGGCGGCTGCAGTCAATCTCCCTGAATGGGTACCGTCAAACTTTAAAGAAGCACTCGACTTCCGCAACAGATACGGAGCAACACATATCGAAGACGGATTTTTATGTGTTCTTTTCACGGAAAGAAACAGTCATTCAGAAGAGGATGAAGATCAGTATTCCGTTATCGAAGGAACTATGGTCGAAAACGGCAGCGGCATGAAGGAAGAACACGGTCTTGTAACCATGGAACTTTATCACCACACTTTTACCTCTGACGAACTCGACCTTCCTTCAGGTCCTCAGTTTGAAGTCGTTGTTTACAAGGCTAAAAAGGCCGGAGAATTCAATGTAAGACTTTTCGACAAGGCTCTTGAAAACACAGACTGCATTATGCCGTCATATAGTTTTTCCGTAAG
>JBGUVZ010000309.1:0-2217 GCA_045220685.1 Oscillospiraceae bacterium
GCTTCTTCAAGTGAATTCTTAGCTTTCTCGATTTCAAGCTTCGGAACAATTTCTTTAACGTCCTGCATAGCATATTCCCTCATTTATCACGTTTCTGTAAAACGGTGATATCTCAGCAAAAAGATTAAACTGTTCAACCGCCTTTGACCGTTCAAATACTTCACCAAGGATAGCAATAGCTTCGCTTTGTGTACACATAAATTCACTTCCTCTCGACTGTTATTTCACGTTAAACGAACGTATTTATTACCTTAATTATACATCATTACTTAATACCCGTCAAGGATTGGTAATAGTTTTCCAAAAGCATTACATATAATTTTTAATTACAACATTCCAAATGAAAATGTGGCGCCTACGGCGCAATTTTACAAACCGAGCTGAGCTCGGTTTTTCTATAGCAGTCTTCGGCCCGCAGGGGTGAAGACTACCATTATACAAAGCAAACGGGAGCACCGGATTTTTTACCGGTACTCCCGCTGGCATTTATTATTCATTGTCGTCATTCCGCTTCAATAGATCTGCAAGATATAGCTCATCCTTTTTATGAGCACCTTTAATACTCTTGTATTTTCTTAAAGCTTCAACCAATAATTCCGGATTATCGCCATAATACTCCCGATAAAATCTCGTACTGTTATCATACTTCTTGCGGTTAAACCTGATATTTGATTTTGCAAAGCTTTTAGGTTTTACTGATGATTTCTGCTTCTCGTAATTCTGAAGCATATCTTCCGAAATAATCAGAAGTATCTCCAATTCCGGCTTTGTACAGTATTTCTTTATCACTGCTTCAGAAAGCTTATCTCTGTATTCAGCAGGAATCTTTAAATGTTCGCTCTGCGTATCACCGATACGTAAAATCTCAATATCCTTTCCGGGATAAATATTGAGCGCTGTTTTAATTATTCCAGACGAAGTTATCTGTCTTGCATGATAAGCACGCAGTCCGATCAGATCATCTTCACCGAAAATAAGAAGATCATTTTCCAGAAGAATATTGACAACTTCCAGTTCATTCGGTCCTTCACACATTATGAGATACTTCATTTTTTCAGTTTTCTCTTTAAATTCATCAGTTCATTATAATTAACTGCCGTTTCGAAAGCGTTATTATAAAACTGCCTGCTTTTCAGTAATTCAGAACGAATACTGAAATCTTCATACATATTTGAAAGAAAAATCTGACCGTCAGATTTCGATATCCAGATATTATCCTGCCTGCTGAAAAGATCAAGAACTTCGCAGTAGTGTGTCGTGAAAATAAGTGTTGCATTATTCTTATTCACAGCCGGATCCTTGTATAAAGAGATCATGTTCTCAACAAGTGTTTTATGAAAATGATTTTCTATCTCATCTATTATCAGATCAAATCCGTCGCGTAAAGAAAGAACCATCATTGTATAAAGCAGAACACCCTTGGTTGTACCACTCGAAAGGAACCAGAGAAGTTCTTTATCTGACATTATCTTTTCTTCATTGCGATAAACAATCCTGTAATTATGTTCATCAGCCATCGACAGTTCTTTTATGTTCTCATCAAAAATAGTCATGATATTACCGAACACATCTGTCGGCAGCTGATAATTTTTCATGGCACTGAACAGTTTGGTATAAGTATCTGTACCTTCACCCATACTGTCGAAATACACTGCATAATTCTTTTTCTTCTTCAGAACAAAAAATATGTTTGAAGTATCTTCCGGAAGATCTGTAAAACCAGTCAGTTCTTCAAAATCATCATCAAAAATCTCGCCGACTTTGCTCTTGAAATATTTCTTGCTGTAAATATGTTCATCTGTGAAAACTGCTTTTTCCGGACGGGTCACATCATTATTCAGTGTGGTCACATACTTATAAATAAATCCCTCATGGTAAAAATAAATATCCAGTTTTATATTTTCAAATGAATAGTGTTTCTTTTCAAGATGAAAATCCCCAAGAATGCTGTAACAGCAATCCAGAAGTTCAATGGCTGTAGTTTTACCGGATGCATTTTTACCTATAACTGCAGCTGTATTGAATGTAAAAAGATTTGTATCGATTTCCTGAAGTTCATATAATCTGTCTTCAGATGTTTTTTTCGACTTTGCTACAAAATCGATAGTAAAATCATCATGACAGTTTTTAAAATTAGTTGCTGTAACACGAAGAAGTTTCATAATCATCAGCCTCCTGATATTATTATACCACTCTATGAAAATTTAAACAAGTGTT
>JBGUVZ010000310.1:0-14267 GCA_045220685.1 Oscillospiraceae bacterium
GTGCAGTCATCGTCTGCTCTAACGGTAATGCTTGTCGGACTTGTCAATTCGGGCATTATGCAGCTTGAACAGACTGTTGGCGTTATCATGGGTTCAAATGTTGGCACGACACTTACAGCATGGCTGCTCAGTACCGCAGGCATCAAAAGCGACAACATAGCTATCTCGATGTTGAAGCCTGAAAGCTTTGCACCTATCGTTGCTCTGATCGGTATTGTAATGCTGATGATGAGCAAGAAAAAGAAACGGCAGGATATCGGCACGATTATGGTAGGTTTTGCAGTGCTGATGTACGGAATGCAGCTCATGAAAGAGGCAGTCTCACCCCTTGCGGAAACAGAAGGCTTCTCGGATATGCTGATCGCATTCAAGAACCCGATACTCAGTGTCCTGTTCGGAGCATTGTTCACAGGTATTATTCAATCATCGGCGGCTTCGGTAGGTATTTTACAGGCACTCGCTATGACAGGTGCGATTTCCTACCGTATGGCGATACCGATCATCATGGGACAGAATATCGGAACTTGCGTGACCGCATTGCTTTCCTCTATTGGTGTCAATAAGAACGCAAAGCGAGTTACCGCAGTACATATGTCATTCAATATCATTGGTACGATCGTTTGCCTGACATTATTTTATGGAGCAAATGGGCTGTTCCATTTTAGCTTTGTAGATAAGCCGATAGGTGCTGTTGAGATTGCAGCGGTACACTCCGTATTCAATATCCTGACGACCGTGATGCTCCTGCCGTTCTCGGGTCAGCTTGTAAAGCTCGCCAAAAAGCTGATCCCCGACTCCAAAGAAAAAGAAACAGAGGTACTTCTCGATAAGCGTTTACTTGCGAACCCACCTCTTGCTGCTTCGCAATGCAGAGAACGAACTAAGGAAATGGCGGTTATTGCAAAGGAAGCACTGCATGAAGCATTGACAGCGATGTTTACATATACGCAGAAGGGCGTTCTGAGCGTAGAGGAAAAGGAACAGAAACTCGATGTTATGGAAGATCAGCTTTCCGACTTCCTTCTTGAATTATCGTCGCACAGCCTGACAGACGAGGACAGCCGAACCGTTACAGAGCTTCTTCATAGTATCAGCGATTTTGAGCGTATCAGCGACCACGCTATCAACATGATAGAGATAGGTGCCGAGATGAAGCAGAACGATCAGAGCTTCTCCGACAGTGCAAGGGCTGATTTTGCCACGCTGTTTGCGGCTCTTACCGAAATATCCGATATCACAGTCAAGGCATTTTCCGAGCAGGACACCAAAATCGCTATGACTGTTGAGCCACTTGAAGAAGTTATCGACGACCTGACAGCCACGATACGAGACAAGCATATCTCAAGACTTCGTACAGGCGAATGCAGTCCGGAACTTGGTGTATATCTCTCCGATCTGCTCATCAACTGCGAGAGAGTGTCTGACCACTGTTCCAATATCGCTGTATCCATTATCGAGATCGGACAGGCAAAGCTCCTGAGTCATGAATATATGACAACGCTGAAAGCCGAGAGAACACCGCAGTTTATCGAAAGCTATACTGCTTATGGGCAGAAGTACAGGCTGGCGGCAGAATGATCTTTATTTTATCAAAAAAGAAAGACAGATACCTCTTGTGTGAAGTATCTGTCTTTTCTTGTTATAGCCTGCTGTAAAGGTCTTGGTTATAATTGTGATAAAACTTCTATATGAGCGCAATCCTTTCGACCTGCCTTTGTTATGTTTGCGCGCCGTGGCGTGCGTTATTATACGTATAGATATCGTTGCTTATACAAGCTCTGTAAGCGTTTTTACGAAGCTCTGCATGATCGAGAGATCAGTTAATGCATCGCCTGTTTCGAGCGAATGGTTTGCATTCTCGTAGGTGTAGAGTTTATAGTCTTTTCCGAGAGTTTTCATGTATTCGTTTGTGACTGAAGAATCGAGCCATGGATCTGCAAGGCCGTGGAATATGGCGCCTTTGCATCCTTCGAGAAGTTTCAGAGTGTCTTCCACCGGTGTCATGGAGATGTGGTACACATCTTTCAGTTCGTGAGCGGATGTGTACTCAGCCGCGAGAACAGAGCCAAGGCTTTTGCCGGCGAAAACGACTTTTTCATACTGTGAAAAATCAGTCCCTTCAAGGGTGATCCACACCTGATCGTGTGCCATTCCGTATGCACGGCTCATGGAATCCCTGTCACCGCGTGTTACGTGCGGAAGGTTTTCGTATTTAACTTCCTTTATCTCATATCCTGCCGCCTTAAGTACCTTTCTAGTGTAGTAAAAAAGCGGTTTGTCCGAGTGATATCCTATCCCCGGAAACAGTACTGCAAGTTTCATTCTGATTCATTCCTTTTCATTGATATATATAAAGATTATATCACAGAAATGCTTCTCCCACAAGATATTTGTCTTATAGAGCGGAGTATCGGATTTTATTATATGTTGAAAAATATCGTTTTGTATATTATAATAAATATATTGTTATATGCTTAAGTTTTAAGGAAATGCGGAGAATGATATATGGATTATCTGATAGAAACAAATGAACTTACAAAGAACTACAGAGGCAAAGCCGCTGTGGATAAAGTTTCGCTTCATGTGAAAAAGGGCGAAATATACGGACTTATCGGCAGAAACGGTGCCGGTAAGACCACCTGCATGAAAATGCTTGCGGGACTTGTGCGTCCTGACGGCGGGGATATAATTAAGCATTCCGGTGGCGGCGGTATCCTTAAAACCGGCTGCCTTATTGAAAATCCGGGACTTTACTACGATATGACAGCAACGGAGAACCTTAAGTGCAAGTGTATTCTTGAGGGATGCTACAGTAAGGATTACGCCGATTCGCTGCTCCGGTTCGTTGCTCTTGAAAACGCCGGTAAAAAGAAAGCCGGTCAGTTTTCGCTCGGTATGAAGCAGCGTCTTGGTATCGCCATGGCTCTTGCCGGTGATCCGGATTTTCTCATACTCGACGAGCCGATAAACGGTCTCGATCCACAGGGAATACTGCAGATGCGAAGCCTTTTCACGAAGCTTCGCGACGAAAAGAACGTGACCATCATGATATCGAGCCACATCTTAAGCGAACTTGACAAAGTGGCCGACACGGTCGGCATAATCAATAACGGACAGCTCATAAAGGAAGTAGACGAGGCAAGCCTGAGGCTTGGTGCCTGCATTGAGATAATCACTGCAGATGCAGAAACAGCGGCCGAAGCGCTGAGAAAGGCTTTCGATAATGAAATAAAGATAGCAGACGCCCGGACAATACAGGTGTTCGGCGCCGAGACTGATGATGAGGTCATCGCCATAAACAAATGCGTGGCTAAAAGCGCAGGACTTATCGGTTCGAAACGTACCGGTTCCGACCTTGAATCGGTTTATATTGAAATTGTGGATGAAAACGGGGGACAGAACGATGACAGGGTTAATTAAAATGTATTTGTACAGGATGTCACGCTCGGTCGGACTTGTGATATCTCTGTTCCTTTGCTGCCTCTGCGTGTTCCTTCCCGTGATCGAGCAGAAGATACCGATACTTATGCTGTTTCTGGATAATAACACGCTCACAGTTTCCACAGCAGCACTGCATGTTCTCTCACAGGGTCTGCCGTGCGCAGTCTGTGCGATATATCTTTCCGCACTGTTTTCAGCCGATCACGCCAACGGATTTATCAAGAATATAATTCCGTCCGTAAGAAGAAAGAGCACCATCTTCTTTTCACGTACAGCGGTCACATTACTGTTCTTTACAGCCGTGTATCTGCTTGTATGCGCGCTTTCATATCTTTTCTACGGAGTGATCAAAGGTCGTCCAGTCGGTCTCGATGCCGTTTATATTAAAATGTTTATCCTTGTATATTTCATGTCAGTGGCATTTCTTATGGTCATAAACACCATGACGATCTTTACAAGGGGAATGGTCATGTCAGTAATATTCGCCGTTTCGTCCATGACAGGGTTTACAACCGTGCCGGTGGCAATCGGTGAATCGATAATTTATATTTCCGATCCGCGACATGAAGCTGTCGCCTATACTTATCTTGTTTCATACATGATGAAGAATATCACTTCCGGCTTCAGCTCCGCAAAGATATTTGCCATGTGCACCGTGTATATTGTAATATCCGTCGCAGCCAGCCTGTCAATTCTCAGTCTGAGGGATGAGAAATAACTAATAAAATACAAAACCGCCTTGTCATCACAGGCGGTTTTGTGATATAATAATACATATGATCACCGGAAGGAGTTTTAACCAACAATGAAAGCAGGGACTTCAACAGCCTGCCTTTATCCGGAACTGCTTGAAACAGCACTGGCTGAGCTTATGGAAAACGGTATTAAAACAGCCGAGATATTCGTAAACACCCACTGCGAAGTTGCACCGGAATTTACAGAAATACTTGCAGATATCATTTCGCAGAACGGAGCGGAATGTGTTGCCTATCACCCTTACACCTGCCCGATCGAGCCGATGATGTTCTTTTCCGGATACAGCCGCAGGGTGAAGGATATGCTTGATTACCATAAATATTACTTCGAAGCCATGAACCGTCTCGGAGCTCGTATCTTCGTTCTTCACGGAAATATGAACGTGGTGGCGGTAAATGAGGACTTCTACTTTGAGATATTTTCAGAACTTGCCGATGCAGCGGCTCAGTACGGTATAACCGTTGCCCAGGAAAATGTGGCAAGATGCCAGAGTCACCGCCTTGAATTCATGAAGCATATGTCCGACGCTCTCGGCGACCGTGCGAAGTTCGTACTCGATATAAAACAGGCGGTCCGCGCTCATGAAGATCCCATTGAAATAGCAAAGGCTCTCGGAAACAGGATCATCCACGTACATATGAGTGACAACAACGCATCTTCCGACTGCCTTGCACCCGGAACAGGTGCATTTGATATCTACGGACTTCTGAAGGAACTGTACATCAGAGGATTTGACGGAGCGGTCATAACGGAACTTTACAGAAACAATTTCGGCAGCGTTTCCGATCTTATAAACAGCTGCCGTTATATAGAAAACATTATCAAAAGGATAGAAAGTGAGAAAATAAAACTATGAAATGCCCATACTGCGGATTTTCGGACACCAAAGTCCTTGACTCCCGTTCGCTTGAAAAGAAAAAGAGAAGAAGACGTGAGTGCCCGAGCTGTTTAAAAAGGTTTACAACCTACGAAGTTCTCGATGTGCCGCTTCTTATGGTAAAGAAAAAGGACGGATCCTTCGAGCCGTTTGACAAGAACAAGCTCATCAAGGGAATCTACAGCGCCATCAAGAAACGTCCGGTAAGCGTCGAAGATGTCACAAAGATCGTAAGCGACATAGAAACATCGTTTGCCAACGATATGAAAAACCAGATCACCACGACCGAAATAGGTGACATCGTTCTCGAAAAGATGAAAGACCTCGACGCAATAGCCTACATCAGGTTTGCATCGGTTTACAAAGAGTTTACCGACAAGGAAAGCTTCATAAAGATAATTTCGGAACTGGATACGAAATAAATTAGTACAAAATCATGTATAATATGGTTGAAAATAAATAGTTTGTTTACAAGCTTGTGTTTCGTTTTCGTGATAGCAAACAAATTTCAAATAAATTCAAATAACTATGGATTTTTAAACTCATTTATGTTATTATATTTCTATAAATTATTATATAGAAACACTGAATAAAAAGGTGATTTCATAAAAAATAATAATTGGGTAAAACAAAATATAGGAGGTACGTAGTATGGAAAACTTGTATAATTCACTTCAGATGGAAGAGATCACAGATCAGTATGATCCGGCAGAGATGGAACAGCAGAAAGGTTTAGCGATTGTGGCATTCATTTTCGAGATCCTTTTCTTCCTTCCGGTTGTTTCAAACAAGGAATCAGCTTACGCGAAGACAGTTGCAAACCAGTCACTCACAATTGCGGTTGCTAATATTGTGCTCAACATTCTTTCAAGAATGATTGGTAAGATTCCGGTTCTTGGCAGTATTTTAGGTCTTGTTTTATCACTCTGCAGCATCGCACTCTTTATCCTTTGCATCATGAAGATTGTTGACGCTGTAAACGGCAAGATGAGAAAGTTACCATTCGGTTTCGAGATCAGCGCATTCAAGTGATTTAAGATCATCTAAATTAAATCAAAAATTAACAGGCGGTCAGCTTAAGGCCGCCTGTTTTGATGTCATAAAGCTGTCTGCCGGAATGCTGCGTGTGCGGCGAAATATGTTCGGTGACCGCAAAAAAATCATTATGTAAGGAGTTCAAAATGAACGAAGCAAGACTTATAAACTTCAACGGCACTCCGTGTGTTGAACTTACAGCAGGCGGTTATACAGCGCTCATCGCTTATGAGATTGGCTGTAATGTTATCCGTCTCAGAAACACTGAACATTCAGTTGAATTTTTCAGATTCAGTGCGGACAATCCGGCTGAGACGATCATAAATTCACCTGAGGTCTGGGGAATGCCTACACTTTATTTTCCTAACAGACTTGCCGACGGTATTCTTAAGACATCTGACGCTGAGTACCACTGGCCGGTGAATGAAAAGAACCACTACAACAACCACATCCACGGTTTCCTTCACAAGAGAGTACATTCCGTTGAGGAGTACAATCACGATGAAAACAGTGCATGGGTAAAGACAAAGTTCGTTTTCGACAGCACAGATGAATTCTATCAGTACTTCCCGGTTGACTTTACAGTTGAATACACATTCACTCTCTCGGCCGACGGCCTTAAGCAGGATATCAAGTTTACAAACAACTCTGAAAAGGTTCTTCCGATATCTATCGGTTCACACACAGCAATGCAGGCTCCTTTCGTAGATGAGGCTAAGCTTGCTGACATCCGTCTTCAGGTTCCTGCCATGATGAGATGCGAACTCAACGAGAGATGCCTTCCTACAGAAGATCTTCTCGACCTTTCCGAATGGGACAAGGAATATGTTGACGGCACAAAGGTGCCGGTTCTCCAGAACCTCGACAACGATATGTACGCTGCAGGCAGACTTAAGCTTGACGGAAAGCCGTTTAACGGCATAATCGCCGAAGACCGTGCAAGCGGAATAAAGATCTGCTATGAGGTTTCCGATGAATACCGCTTCTGGATCATCTGGAACGACCAGGGCTTCAACGGCTACTTCTGTCCGGAACCAATGACAGCAATGATCAACGCTCCGAACCTTTCACTCTCACCGTCCGTAAGCGGATACAGAGAGATAATCAAGGGACAGACTTTCGAGTGCTCACAGCACTTCTTCGTATCGCTTTAATGATAAATATTTACGCTTAAAAAGACTGAAAGTTACTTAACAGGACAGGGGGCAAAGCACCCTGTCCTTATCCTTGTAAATATCGAATTTTATTTTATCAAATCACTTGAAAAATGATAGAAAATATGATATAATCACCTTATCGTTTTGATGAATACGACAAAACACAATATCACATAAAAGGAGTTTTCTTATGAAATTCGGATTTTTCGATGACGCAAACAGAGAATACGTTATCAATTCTCCAAGAACACCTTATCCATGGATCAACTATCTTGGAACACAGGGATTCTTCTCACTGATCTCAAACACTGCAGGCGGTTACAGCTTCTACAAGGACGCTCGTCTCAGAAGAATAACAAGATACCGTTACAACAATGTACCGATCGATATGGGCGGACGTTATTTCTATATCAACGATAACGGTACAGTATGGAATCCAGGCTGGTCACCGGTTAAGACAGAACTTGATTCTTACGAATGTCGCCACGGTATGGGCTACACAGTTATCAAGGGTAAGAAGAACGATCTCAAGGCTGAAGTTACATTCTTCGTACCACAGAACTACAATGGTGAAGTTCAGCAGGTAGTTCTCACAAACGAAGGCAGTGCTGCTAAGTCATTCAAGCTCTTCTCATTCGCAGAATGGTGCTTATGGGATGCTCAGGACGACTGCACAAACTTCCAGAGAAACTTCTCAACAGGCCGTGTTGAAGTAGACGGCTCAGTTATCTACCACAAGACAGAATACAGAGACAGACGTGACCACTATGCTTTCTACTCAGTAAATGACAGCATCGACGGTTACGATACAGACCGTGACTCATTCATCGGTCTCTACAACGGATTTAACAATCCTGAAGCAGTTATGGCTGGCAAGGCTACAGATTCATTCGCTGACGGCTGGTCACCAATCGCTTCACACTATAAGGAGATCACTCTCGCACCAGGCGAAAGCAAGACTCTCATCTTCATCCTCGGCTACGTTGAAATGCCTGTAGACCAGAAGTTCGAAGCTGACGGCAAGACAATCAACAAGGTTAAGGCTAAGGCAATGATCGAAAAGTTCAACACACCTGAAAAGGTTGCTGCTGGTCTTGCTGAACTCAAGGCTACATGGGATGCACTCCTCGGAATCCTCAATGTAAGCACTCCGAACGACAAGGTTGACCGTATGGTAAACATCTGGAACCAGTATCAGTGTATGGTTACATTCAACCTTTCACGTTCTGCATCATACTTCGAATCAGGTATCGGCCGTGGAATGGGCTTCAGAGATTCAAACCAGGATATCCTCGGTTTCGTTCACCAGATCCCGGACCGTGCAAGAGAAAGAATTATCGATATCGCTTCAACACAGCTTCCTGACGGCGGATGCTATCACCAGTATCAGCCTCTTACAAAGAAGGGTAACTCAGACATCGGCGGCGACTTCTCAGACGATCCGCTCTGGATGATCCTTTCAGTATCAGCATACATCAAGGAAACAGGCGACTGGAGCATTCTCGATGAAATGGTACCTTACGACAACGACGAGTCAAAGGCTAAGCCAATGCTCGATCACCTCAAGGTTTCATTCTACCACATTGTTGAAAACCTCGGACCTCACGGACTCCCGCTTGCAATGCGTGCTGACTGGAACGACTGTATCAACCTTTCATGCTACTCAGACACACCGGGCGAAAGCTTCCAGACATACACAAACCCTAAGTTTGCTGCAGAAGGCGGCTACTCAAAGGTTGCTGAATCAGTAATGGTTGCTACACTCTTCACATACACAGGTCCTAACTACGTTGCTATCCTCAAGCACCTCGGCAAAGACGACGAAGCAGCTGCAGCTCAGGCTGAAATCGACAAGATGAAGAAGAACGTTATGGCTTCTGCATGGGACGGAGACTGGTTCCTCAGAGCTTATGACGCTAACGGCAAGAAGATGGGTTCTAAGGAATGCGAAGAAGGCCAGATCTTCATCGAACCACAGGGCTTCGCTATCATGTCTGAGATCGGTAAGGATCAGGGCGCTGACAAGAAGACTCTTGCAGCTATCGACGAAAGACTCAACACAAAGTTCGGTCTCGTACTCAACAACCCTGCATTCACAAAGTACTACATCGAATACGGCGAAATTTCAACATATCCGGGCGGATACAAGGAAAACGCTGGTATCTTTACACATAACAACGCATGGATCATCTGTGCTGCTGCATACGCAGGCGAAGGTGACCAGGCATTCAAGTACTATTCAGAGATCGCTCCTGCATTCACTGAAGAAACTTCAGACATCCACAAGACTGAACCATACGTTTACGGACAGATGGTCGGCGGTAAGGACGCAGGTGCTGATATCGGCAGACCTGGCAAGAACTTCGGTCAGGGCAAGAACTCATGGCTCACAGGTACAGCTGCATGGAACATGGTAGCTATCTCACAGTACATCCTCGGTGTACAGCCTGACTTCGACGGCCTCAAGATCGATCCATCAATCCCTGCTGCATGGGACGGCTTCACAGTTACAAGAAAGTACCGTGGCGCTGAATACGCTGTAACTATCAAGAACCCTTCACACGTTTGCAAGGGCGTTAAGAGCGTTACAGTAGACGGCAAGGCTATCGACGGCAACATTCTCCCGGTATTCGACGGCGGCGTTCACAACGTTGAAGTTATCATGGGTTAATCCCCACCCCCCTGCCCCCCTCCCGGAGGGAGGGGGGAGGACGGCGCGCTCACCCGTTCAGAGATGGGGAGACGTCATGTTCTCATCCTCTCGTGAGGTAATGAGGATATTCGGCTTGAATGATTCTCTTTAAGTGAGGATCTTTTAAACTCGGTTGGTTTTTATTAAAATAAAAAAATTTCCCGGAATGGTTTCGAACTGTTCCGGGAAATTTTTTTGTCTTTTCGTATTGACAATATAAGGAAAACAAATGTTAATATATAACAGAAAACTGGATGGGATTAGGAGAAAAAATACCTCTTAGGGCGAAACGATTACCTCTTAGGGCGAAACTATTGAAATTTGATTGCCGATGCTTTATACTGATACATGTGATCAGGAAGTAAACAAATACATCACAGAATTACAAATTGTAATGTGATTTACGGGCGAAATACGAAAACCTAGGAAATAATCCCGAGGCAAATCGTTTTTGCTGACTTCCTGAAAAAGAAAAATTACGGACAGGATGTGAAAGGTATGATCAAAATCAAAGTAGGACTAATAGACAGTGACAAAATTTATTCAAAGCGCTTCACGAAGCTGATGAGCGAGAGACACGGAAGTCAGATCGAGATCTTCTCATTTACTGATCCGGAAAAAGCCTTCGGGTCGGTTGAGAAAAACGGAATAAACATTGTGATTGCTTCCGGAGACAGTACACCGGATGCGGACGGGTTTTCAGGCCGCTGCGAGTTTGCTTATTTTACAGACTCTTCTGAAATAGATACACTCAACGGCAGAAAGACGATCTTCAGATATCAGAGTGCTGACAGCCTCTACAGAGCGCTTATCGGACTTTATTCTGAAAAGGTAAAGGACAGCGTAAGCTACCGTGCCGGCGAGGGACGAACCAGAATAAGCCTTTTTGTTCCGGAACGTGAGGGTGCAGGAGCATCCACAGCGGCAGCAGCCATGGCGGAATACAGTGCTTTAAGCGGAAAGAAAACACTGTTCCTAAACCTCAGACAGTTCGGCGGTACCGAGGAGCTGTTCACAGCACCAGGAGATGCGACTTTTACCGATGTTATCTTTGCACTGAAGAGCAGGAAAGCAAACTTAACGCTCAAGCTTGAAAGCATAGTTCGAAAGAGTCCAGAGGGTGTCTGCTTCTTCGGCAATTGCAGAAATCCTCTCGACAGTACCGAGCTTGACAGTGAAGAACTTGCGACACTGATCGATGAGCTTTCAGGAAGCTGCGGATACGAAAGGATAGTGATCGTAAGCGACTTCTTCATTTCGGAAAAGCTTTCGGTACTGCTCGGAAAGGCGGACGATGTGATAATTGTTTCAGGAGATTCTCCTCTGTCGCAGCAGCGTATTCTTCAGAAACAGGCAGTCATTGACGGACTTGAAAAACGTGAGATGACAGGCCTTAAGGAAAAGCTGAAAATACTGTTCAACAAATCGGCAGGAACGCTTCAGCTCGGAATACCGGTCATGGGAGTGATCCCGGACACAGGATGCGGAAGAGCGAAGGATATAATCAAGCGCATGACAGATACCGGCGTGTTCCGCTGCATATGCAGAGAGGAGGCCACAGTATGACGGCGGTACGCACGGCGACAGATCTTACAGCCATTGAAAAGGAGATAAAGACATACGTAAGAGAAAACTTCAGTCTTTCGGAACTTTCCGATGAGGAACTTTTCGAAAAGGTGAAGGAACTGGTGATGAAACGGACCTCCGACATGGCACTTCCGGTCAGCTCGATGGTCACCGTCACGGAAAGCGTCTACAGCTCCATCAGAGGCTTCGGGATCTTAGACATGATAATGAAGGATGATCAGGTAACGGAAGTCATGATAAACGGCTGTGACAGCATCTGGATCGAAAAGAAGGGCCGCCTTCAGAAACTCGAACAGAGTTTTGAAAGCTCAGCGGTCCTGGAGGACACCATACAGCGTATAGTTTCGCAGGCGGGTCGTGAGGTCAATCAGGCAAATCCTATAGTGGACACGAGACTTCCGGACGGCTCACGAGTAAACGTCGTTCTTCCGCCGGTGGCAGTTGACGGACCGGTGGTCACCATCCGAAAATTCTCGGTAAGCCACATGACCATGGAAACTCTCATCGGACTGGGATCGGTCACGGAAGAGGTAGCGGAGGTGCTTAAACAGTTTGTCCGTGCCGGATACAACATCTTCATA
Source organism: Oscillospiraceae bacterium (assembly GCA_045220685.1). Taxonomy (GTDB): domain Bacteria; phylum Bacillota; class Clostridia; order Oscillospirales; family Ruminococcaceae; genus HUN007. The sequence goes on from JBGUVZ010000310.1 coordinate 12,127, forward strand.
AGCGGCGGTACGGGTTCGGGAAAAACCACCTTTTTGAACGCTCTTTCCGATTACATCCCGGCCGGTGAACGTGTTATAACCATCGAGGATTCGGCAGAACTGCAGATCACCGGGGTCGAAAATCTTGTAAGACTGGAAACACGAAATGCCAACACATCAGGCTCCGGTGAGATACAGATACGCGACCTGATAAAATCGTCACTCAGAATGAGGCCTGAGAGGATAATCGTAGGTGAGGTACGAGGAGCGGAAGCCCTTGATATGCTGACGGCGATGAACACAGGCCACGACGGATCACTTTCCACGGGACATGCCAACTCGGCGCCAGATATGCTCACCCGTCTCGAGACCATGGTGCTCTCCGGAACGGAACTTCCGCTTCCGGCTATACGCAGCCAGATAGCCTCAGCCATCGACATTGTGGTGCATCTTTCGAGAATGAGGGATCACACACGTAAAGTTACCGAGATATCGGAGCTTACCGGCGTAAAAGACGGCGAGATAGTGGTAAATCCTATCTATGTGTTTGAAGAGGATGAGAAAAGCACGGAATCACAGGTACACGGTTCACTCAAACGAACGGAAAATACCTTTGAATCATACGCAAAGCTTCGCAGAAGCGGAATAAACATGGAGGTATAGAATGAAAAGCAGAAAATACGAAGCGAACAAAGGCCTTACGGTAAGGGGGACTGATTATTCAGTATACAGGATGACTCCGGGAGAAACTGCTCTCTCAGCCGCAGCAGGAGGCGCAGGCGGTGCGCTGGCATTCAGCATCTTCTTCGGTGCAGGAGTGTTTACAGCGGTGGCAGCCGCTGCCGGTGCTGTAGCCGGGATTAAATACGGCACGAAGTTCTTCAAGAACAGAAGGAATGCCGAGCTCACCATGCAGTTCAGGGATCTTCTGGAATCGCTGGCATCATCGCTTTCGGCCGGTCAGAATATTCCGGGAGCCATTTGTTCCGCACTGACCGACTTAAAGCAGATCTACGGGGAGAAATCATTAATAGTTAAGGAGACGTCTGCAATTGCAGACGGCATGAGAAACAATTTAAGTCCTGAGGAGCTTTTCGGGGACTTCGCTTCAAGAAGCGGTCAGAAGGACATCCGCACCTTTGCCGACACTTTCCGTGTGTGCAACAGGAGCGGCGGAAATATGAGAGAAGTAATTATCAGAACAACAAGGATATTAAGCGAGAAAATGCAGACTGAAAAGGAGATAGGCGTCATAGCCTCGAAGGGGCGGAACGAACTTATTATGATGACGGTAATGCCGTTCGTGATAATTCCGATGCTCAAGACCCTGGGTGAGGACGCTGTGTCAGGAAACAATATCATAACAGTGCTGATAAGGATCGCCGGTGCGCTCATCATTGCAGGAGCGGTACTTGCGGGAAAACGTATAACAGATATCAAAATGTAGGAGATGCTGATGAAAACAGATCCATCGTTTATAATGGCGGTCGCCGGTACGGTTCTTTCCGCCGTCTGGATAATGATCTTCGCAAAGGGATACGGGAAATATGATGAAATAACGTCGGTAAAGGCAGCGAGGGAACTCAAGCTTAACGGTATTTTTCATACGGGCTTTGAAATAATGAAGCTTTTAAAGATCAATACCGGAAGCGGAAAATTCGCTGAAAAGCGCAGAAACGCTGTCGAGGTATACGGCGAACGCTATGCAGGATTTTACACCTACCTTTTTACGGGGGCGCAGATAAGCTACGCTTCACTTTGTCTCCCGGTCTCACTACTTGCAGGAGCGGCCGCCGGAAGCCCGGCGTTAGGACTTGCCGGAGCCGCAGCGTCAATGATCATGCTTTTCATCCTTGATTCCGATGTGAAGAAGAAGGTAAATGAAAAACACGACGCAGTCATGTGCGAGCTTCCGGACATAATCATGAGGCTGACTCTTCTTCTCAACGCAGGAATGGTCCTGCGTGATGCCTGGAATATGATCGCGGAATCATCAGACACGGCGCTCGGAAAGGAGATGAGACAGACGGGTTCGGACATACGAAACGGAATGTCCGAGGCAGATGCCTTTGAAGCTTTTGCCGGCAGATGCCGCACCCGTGAGATAAGAAAATTTGCAGGTTCGCTTGTACAGAACCTGAAGAAAGGCAGTGCAGGTCTTT
>JBGUVZ010000311.1:0-9681 GCA_045220685.1 Oscillospiraceae bacterium
ATTCAATAATAATTAAAGTAAATAAATTTTTTGATAATATAAAATTTGATAGTACGGTGATTATAATGGCTAATAAGCTAACGACTAGTGAATGGGTTGCTAAAGCTATGGAAACTCATGGCGAAAAATATGATTATAGTAGAACTGAGTATAAAAATTCTATAACTAAAGTTGAGATAATTTGCAGAATACATGGTAGTTTTTTTCAAACTCCATCTAATCATATAAAAGGTTCTGGATGCCCTTTGTGTTTTGGAAATCATATAGTGGATAATACTATATTCATTGAACGTGCCAAAAAGGTACATGGCGATAAGTATGACTACAGCCAGTCTGAATATAAAAATATGCATACTAAGATAAATATTATTTGTCCTCAGCACGGCGCCTTTGAACAGGAACCTAATATGCATTTGAGAGGTGTAGGTTGTCCTGGATGTAGCGGAAATAGAAAATTAAATACAGAAGAATTTAAAAATAAAGCAATGGTGGTTCATGGTGATAATTATGATTATAGTTTTGTAGAATATACAAATGCTAAAACACCTGTAAAGATTATATGTAAAGAACACGGATTATTTTTTCAAGATCCGTATAATCATTTAAAAGGAAGTGGTTGCCCAAAATGTTCGGCTAAAAAAACTGGTTTAAAAAGAAGGTTAAACTCCAAAGATGTTATTGATAGATTGAAAGAAGTACATGGGGATACATATGATTATAGTCTATTAGATTACACACTGTCTAATAAAAAAATCAAGATTATATGTAAGGTACACGGTGTATTTGAACAAGATTATCAGCATCATTTACGTGGTGAAAAATGTCCAAAATGTGCAATCTTTGAGAATAGATATACTCAATATGAATTTTTAAACAAATGTGAACAGGTACACGGGAAACGATATGATTATAGTAAATCTAAATACATCACATCATATGGAAAAATTGAAATTATCTGCCCTAAGCATGGCTCTTTTTTTCAAGTAGCAAGTACACATTTAGCTGGCAAAGGATGTCCTAAATGTAAAACTTCGAAGTTGAGCATAAAAATAGCAGATTTACTGGATAAATATAAAATACAATATGAGAATGAGAAGAGATTTGATTGGTTAAGGCTTACGAATATGCTTCGTCTCGATTTTTATTTGCCTGATTATAATATTGCAATTGAATGCCAGGGAATGCAGCATTTTGGTCCGGTTAAGGAATGGGGCGGACAGGAAGGATTTTTAGATGACTGTATGCGTGATAAGGCCAAAAGAAGACTATGCGAAGCTCATGGAATAAAATTGTTTTATTATGCTAGAAAGCAAGATATTCCGGATGGATGGAATGAGTACGAAGTATTTACTGATAGCAGGAAATTGATTTCTGCAATATTAGAGTACGCTAAACATAAGAGTAAAATTAACGAATGAAACGGAACTAATTAGTGGCACTTTCCCTGAAAAAGTGCGCATAATTAAATATCAAATATAGAATATTTTTATTTGGATTAATGATCGAACTAGAAAGGAAAGCGATAAAAATGGTTGATCTAATACTGTTTCCTTCAGATTATTTTGACGGAAAGAAAGTTGATGAAGAACTAATAGGCGAATATAATGGCGCAAAGGCAACAGGCTTATTTGATACGGTTATTTTTAATTACGACAGCTGGTTCAACCATGATAGACTTGTTCTTTCAAAGACTCCGGAGAACAAAAGACGTGCAGTATACCGTGGCTGGATGATGAATCCGGATAAATATGAAGTTTTTTATAAGACGCTTCTTGATAATAATATTGAACTTATAACAAGTCCTGAAAACTACAGACTAATGCATATTTTTCCGAATGTATATAAATATTTCGAAGAAGATACTGCTAAGATGGAGATTTTTCCTCTGCATGAGCATATAGATGTAGAATACCTTAAAAGAATTTTTGACAGGTTTATAATAAAAGATTATGTGAAATCTGTAAAAGGTACGGAGTTCCCGAAATTCTTTGACGATACGGTTACACAGGAACAGTTTGATCAGTGGATGGATGTGTTTTATAAGTACAGAGGAGATTTGCTGACTGGCGGAATCTGTGTGAAAGAGTTTCTTAATCTGAAGTTCTATAACGATAAGACAAATGAATACAGAGTTTTCTATGCAAATCATGATGTGATATCAGTATGCAGAAATTCCGGACAGGATAAGGACACTTCTGAACTTCCGACAGAACTGATAGATAAGTACAGAAATCTGAATAGTATTTACTATACAGTAGATTTTGCAGAACTGGAAAACGGAGAATGGAGAGTTCTCGAAGCTGGTGACGGAAGTGTATCCGGTTTACCGGATATTCAAGATGTTGAAGAGTATTTCAGGGCATTATATCAGAGCTTAAATAATTCGTAAATTAAATCTGCTCAGAGCAGATTTTTTCAACTGCGCCGAAGGCGCAACCTTTTTTAAGCGGAACGCCTTACGGCGTGCTATCATTGACTTTGTGTCATTTACATGGTATACTTTAATAAATAGAATAGCTACATAAATTGAGATTATGACATAAATGAAAAAGCTCATAGCGAAGTTACGCAAACTTGACTATGAGGAGCGGATAAAGTTTATGGCGGAGGTTATTGAGAGGATTAAGGGGAAGAAATGAGAAAGTTCGTCCATTCGGGTGAATTTGACTTTTCTTCTTTCAGAAAGTAAAATACAGACACAGGGCGTTTTAAGGAGTGGAAGTATTATGGAAGTCTCAAGTAAAAAAGACGAGTATATAAGAAGCGTTGAGGATTTTGATAAATTCCTTTTGGCTCATCGTGACGAAATATTATCGAAAGTTGTAGATATAAATGATCTGCCTGATGATGACGAATGGTTCAATGAAGATGAATGGGACGAAATCTACGAGAGGACTGTACTGAAAAAATGAAAGAACTTAATTTTAACAAAGGAGATATTTGGTGGGTTCACTTTCCATTCTCAGAATGCAATAAATTTAAAAGGCGTCCTGCGGTAATCATAGACAATGGATTACTCGCAATATTAAGTTTATACGTTACAACAAAAGAAAAAGATAATCCGTATTTTATAAAAATTGAAAACTGGAAAGAAGCAGGACTTGATAAACCATCGTGGGCCAAAATAGACAGGATAGTAAATCTTCATGAATACAATTTTGATTGCTATGCTGGTTCTCTCACTGGAAACGATAAACTAAAAATAATGCAGCTTTCGGCTGAAATTATTGAAAACAGAAAGCACGAATTCTCATTACTTGCAATTAAAAACGCCAATAGTGAGTTTCTTCAGAAATATGATTCTCGCTGGAAATGCTGGCTGTTTCCTTATTTCAGAACAGAAGAAGATAACAAAACTGCATCTGACAAATTTGTAAGTGATCTCATCGGAGAAAGGGCGTTCACGCAATATGTCACTTCATCGATACACTGTAAATTTTCCGTTAGCGACCAGGTGTATAAGATCTACAATCACAAGCTGTATACACTTACTCTTGATCCTGTTCCTGAACATATGCAGAAAAAAGAATTCCAGATCAATGATGTAAAATACAAATGGATGTCGTTCAGTGAAATGGAAAACGACGAGGAAATAATGGAGAAAAACGAGGAAATCGTTGCATTTATAAAGAAAAATTGCGGTAAACCGTAATGAAAGACCCAATATACTGTTTGTTATGCGGTATATCGGGTCTTTTACATTAAATCTGCTCAGAACTGAGCAGATTTTTCAACTGCGCCGAAGGCGCAACCATTTTAAAGCGGAACGCCTTCGGCGTGCTATCTTATAAGGAGTGACAATGAGAAAATGACTGTTTTAATTGTAATGGACATACTGATCATAAGCCTGTTCATCTGCATGGCTGGGTTGAATATTTACGGTCTGGTCAGGATGAAAGCATCCGGAGAAAAGTTTATTCGGGTGAAGAAATGGAATAGTAAAAAGTACAGTATTGTCTGGATAGTGATCTGTCTGGCTAATATTATGCTCAATGGGTCAAATTTGGTGGATTACATTCATGGAGAAAATGCACGATACCATGTGGCTGAGATCGTTAACGTATCTACATCTATAACGGTTTATCTGACTGCTTTGCTTTCGCATATTATGATTTTAGCTGAACATGTGTATTTTTCCGAGAAGTATGTAGTTGTTAACGGATTTTTTTATTCGTCAGATAAAGTATCGTTTTCAGTGAATTCTCCAAATGAATTAAACGAAGCAGAGAAGCGGATAAGCCTGTATTACCGGAATAAAAAATCTACATTCTGTCAGATACCTTTTAAAGAGAATACACCTGAAGAAGAATTTTATAAACTGCTTGAAAAATATAAAGACAGAGCTGTTCTGGAAAGCAAGTCCAGACAAATTTCTCATCCGCTTCTGCTGTCCTGGCTTATAACATCAGTTCTTTTTACAGTCGGAACCTATGGGTATTTTACTGCTGCAAAGCCGTGGATCACGATTGGAAAATGCGCAATATTAAAAGATCAGAAAAATGTATCTTTTTCGTCCAGAGGCGGAAGCGATTCAATGTTCCCGTATCATTTAGATGAAGAGACAGTATCAGATGATTATTATTTTAAACCGAAGAAATCACTGGACGGGGAACTGGATAAATTAAAGGAACTTACTGAATTAAAATCGCTTAACATCAGAACATGTTCGGTTAGTAATATTAGTTTTCTGAACGATCTTGACGGACTTGAAGAACTATATATGGGCGGCGGTGATATGTTTGATAAGCCGGATGACTATTCTCCGCTTGATCATCTTACCGGACTTAAGGTGTTTGAATACTTTGGGGCCGGTAAATTCGACCGGTATGAAGCACTGCAGAAAATGCCTGAACTGCATACTTTGTTACTGACATACAGAAAAATCGGTTCCTATGATATTGATCAGATAAAACATATACCATCGCTTAAAAATCTCAGTCTGGGCTTGTGTGAGATATCAGATGATTCAGGTATTGGTACACTTTCAGGTATAAAAGTACTTGAACTTGGCGGTGCTTCCATGACGGATCCATCAGAACTCGCTGAAATGGACAGCGTAGAAATACTTTATCTTTCCGGTTTTGAGGCGGATGATTATTCATTCCTTCTCGGAATGGAATCGCTGAAAAAGCTTTATATAGATAAAGATAAGCTGCCTGAGGAGATCAAAAGCGCTTTGGAGAAAAAAGGCGTTGAAATGTGATTAAAAATAAGATGGCCTTCTGCAGAAAAAATTCAGTTCGATTTTGCGAAAATAAAATGAGCGGCATTCCTTAAGTTGGGAATGCCGCTTTTTAGCACTTAGAATATGTCCTGATTATAAAAGCTTACTCTTTAAAGAAATAAGGTCAGATATATTTATCTTTCCGTTACCGTCTGCATCAGCAGCGTTTCTGTCCTTAAGATCAGTTTCGTCACCTGTGAGCAGATATTTCTGAAGAGCGAGAATATCGCGTGAATCAAATGCACCGTCGCTGTTTATATCGCCCTCGGTGCTTTTCTTTTCACCGAATGATGCTTCAATGCTCATAGCCTGTTTCAGAGTAACTGTAACGGTGGTGTCACTGCCTGAAATATCTCCGCTCCATCCGGTAAATGCATGTCCTTCATCCGGTATTGCAGTAAGCGTTACCGGAGCTTCCGGATAGTAACTGCCGGTCCAGCCGTTTGAAGAATCCGGAGTTATCGTGTTGATGCGGATCTTACCGCCGTTACCGGATTTCAGAGTGATAGTCTGTGCCTTTTCCTTTATACCGAGATACTGCTCCATATCTTCGAGGGTGTACTTTGCACGTTCATGGAAGAAGGTCTTCATCTGCGGAAGCGTCTTGCCGGTGTACTGTTCACGGTTGTAGGAAAGATTGCTGTCCTTTGAACCGCCGAAATATCCCCACCAGCGTACAGTTGAGTTTGCAATGTGTTCCGTATATTCCTGCTGATACTTGTCAGCCATTGCATTCGCTTTTTCCGGAGTAAGAACTTCATTTGCGAGATCGCAGTATACGTTAATGAATTTCTTTTGGAAATCCTTGTTTTTCATAAGTGCAACGAACAGATTTGTCGGTGCTTCTTCCTTTGCATCATCCATGTTTTCCATGTGTCTGAAGCTGTCATATGCATATCCTTCCACACCGCCGAAATTCTCGTAAGTTGCGCCCATGCTGTAGTCGAAGTCGAATGACATGAAACGCCATTTACCGTCGCTGTACGGATTGCCTTCAATTTCCGGTCCGATATTTCTCCATGCACCGGAATTGTGGTTCGGCCAGTCATAAGTACACAGATAGATGCCCGCAGCATAGTGATCGATCATGCTGTCAATATCGATAAAATCACATACAGCCTTGTAATTCTCTTCATTTGTCAGATCTTTTTTTGCATAGGTATCCGCAAAATTGATAAAGTTTTCTGTTTCCTCATCCGGACCTTCTTCGTGCTCGCCGTTCTTGACCATGGCCACATTCTCTTTTTCGATGCCGTAATTCGACTTGATGAAGTGGTCAGAGAATTTCTCGGTCATCTCATAAAGACCCCAGTATTCACCGTTGAGGAAAACCACGCATTTCTGCATGTCCTGGGTAGTAAGAGCGTCTCTGCCTGCAAGAAGCTTCTGTGCAAATCCGTCACGGAGTCTTGTGTCTTCGCCTACGGCTCTTAAGCATACGGAATCGTACTTGTCGATGATCTTTCCGCTTAACTTGCTGTTTCCGTCAATGAGCGGATATTCGATCTTGCTTGGCCCGTATTTGCTTTTGGCATAGATATTAAAACTCTTTTGCGGAGTATTTCGTGTGGAAGCACCTTTGATACGTATGCCGACATTCTGATGGACAACTTCTTCACCGTTTCTGAAAACAGAGAAAGTAGCTTCACGTTCCCATTCCTTACCTTTCGAGAAGAAGTTTGAGATATTGTCAGTATCCCAGGCACTTTTTCTTGCGTTGAATGACGGACTGTTTCTCCATTCAAGATACTGCTTTCCGGTCACATAAATACCAGTATCCGGTGAAAACAGATTATCAGGATCGGTAACGAGTGATACGACCATTATATCTTCGAACTGTTTCAGAGTTCCGCTCTTTATTATATAGGTCTCGCTTTCCACTTTGCCGAATGAACCATCCGAGTTTTTGACTGCGGCACGTATTACCGTGACTTTTTCGACGTTGTAAGTCGGCTTTTTATATCCAGTCTGTCTGGATATTGACTGATCGGAGTTTTCGTTTTCTTCGTATAAACTCCAGATGTTAGGTTCGTTTGTACGGTCAGTTACTGTAACCGGAGCTGAATATACCTGTGCAGTTGAAGATTTTGTCGGATCACTACCGTCTGTTGTGTAAACTATCGTTCTGCCAGATTTTGAAGCGAGTTCTACCTTCATTTCAGAATCATAATATCCCGAAGGAAGTGAGAACCCTATTTCTTTTTCTTCGACAGTAGCATCCGTCGTTTCCTCTGCTGAAATAATATCTGTCTTAAAAAAAGAATCTGCTGTCTGCGGCAGAAGGGAAGCGGCTGTCAGTAATGCAGCTAAGGCAATACTGATACATTTTTGCGTTTTCATAACACATACACCTCTCATAAATTTTTATAATTGAACCAGTTTCTTTTAGAAAATCCGGCTTCGCCGGATTTTCAGAGATGGGATTTCCGGGGCTTCGCCCCGAACCTCACGCTGATTTATGAATAAATCAGCGCTTACTCAAATGTAAAAGCCGTTTGCTGTATTCCTTTTTCTGATTTGTTTAATCAACACTGAACTATATCATTTCTATTATAATATATAAGTACGTCAAAAGTCAAACAATTACGGCGGCTGCAACCTCACCGACCATAACATTTTTAAATCCTGAGATGATCTTTTTGGTGTCAATTTGGTCACCGAAGGCATAGCTTACGGCAAGCTGAGGAAAATTGCATCCTATCAGACCTGCTTTGTAGCATCCGCCCGCCATTCGTGTATTGATCTCCATAAAGACATTTCTGCCGTTCAGAGGACGAAGCTGGATGTTGTACGGATATTCTATCTTCACCGTATCGCTTATCTTTTCTGCTGTTTCGATAAGATCAGCGTCAAAGCGAAGTTCTGTTATACGGGTATCGATCTTGCGTCTCGGAACAGCTATAAGACCGTCCGGCATCCTCATGCAGTCTATGCTAATCTCAGGTTCATCTAGATACGGCATCACTACCATGGGAACGAATTTTTCGCGGTTTTTAAGATCTTCTGCCAATGAACGGAAACAGATATCTCCTGAGAATATTTTCGGAGCATCATCATCGTAAAGTCTGCGGTAGGTGATCCCACCTTCGTCACGGTCAGCCTTTACGCATACGTGATGCTCAGGACCATAGTGTTCCTTTATAACTTTGTATGCACGTTCAAACTCACCCGGATCAGTTATAAGTTCCATGTGCGGAACAGGGCAGAGGTCATGTTCTCTCATGAAGCTGCATGATTCAAATTTACTGTCGAGCATTCTGTTCTGTTCAGCATTTCCGTCAGCGACCACATGTATCCCTTCTTTTGCAAAACGGTGAAGATGTTTTTCGATATCTGCACGGAATCTTTTGGCAAAGAACACATCTACTGAATGCTTTTTACAGAAATCAAGACACCATTCCACATAGTCTTCGCCGCTTATACCTGTCGGTTCAGGATATCGCTCATCTGCACATGCCCCGAATGCAAAAGGTACTTTCTTTGCACTAGCAATTACGTAATTGCGCGGATCCTGCTTAAGAAGTTCGATGAAGTTATAGGCCTGTGTGAACCAGTGATTGAACCAGATTATTCTTTTTCCGTTTAACATGCTGTTATGCCGCCTTTTTGTATAGAATGTAGTGAAGCTAAATATTATCAGTCACTATAAAGAATAACACAGCATGATAAAAAAAGCAATATATGCACATCTCAGGTATTGAAAAATACAGCGAATTATGATATAATATAAATTGAAAAACTGTATAAAATAACAGTAATGAATAATTGGGGTTAAAGATCAGAAAGACTGCAGAAATGCGGTTTGATCTGAAAAATAAAACATCCGCAGATGCAGACGCGGAAAATGTGATCAATGTGAATTATGATATGCAGGGGAGGGGATGCTTTTGACTAAAAGTCCTCAGAAAGCTGCTGTAATTATAATGGCCTTCCTGTTCACGGTGATACTGGTGTTATCCGGAGTAATTGTGAAAGGAGTACCGAATGCGGCAGATTCATTAAAATACATGGTTGGCTGGGAAACACATGAAGCGGAGAAAACAGCTGATTCTTACTACGATAATAATACTGTGTCTTATGTACTGGAAATGTCTCATGACCTTGAGAATAACATGCTCGGTAAGGTGATATCATTCCGTACAAACGACTCTTATCTTGATGCGTATTTCGTTAATGAAGACGGAAAGACCGGACTTTATCACTTCGGTGAAAAAACGCTTTTCACTGAATCACCGGGTACATATACGCACTTTATTCCGCTGCCTGATTCCGGCGAGGGACAGATAATTATACGAATCGAAACAGCATATGCAAACAAGTTCCTTAAAAGCTATGACGTTGCGTTAGGCTCAAGAAATGAACTGATCTACGGATATCTGCGAGAGGAACTGATATCGTTTATCCCGAATATTGCGCTTATAATATTCGGTCTGCTGCTTATTATCATTTACCTGTTC
>JBGUVZ010000312.1:0-2030 GCA_045220685.1 Oscillospiraceae bacterium
AAGGGGCTGTTGCAGCCCCAACAAAGAAAAAGACGCCTGACACACCAAAAAGGTAGTGCCAGGCGTCTCATTTTGTGGTATAATGTAATTGCAAATATAACATCAAACCAACGAAAGGATTGTACCACAAAAATGAGAAATTGTCAAGTGCGTCTTAACATGAATTATGAGATCTACATCGAAGAAAGCTCACCTGTCAGAGTATTGAGCAATGTTATAGATGAGATCTATCAAAAAGAAGAATACACGATAGTAAGCAAGTGGAATGGCGCCATACCCGAGGATATCATGATGAAGATACTCATCTACGGCTACATGAACGACTCTTTTTCAAGCCGTAAGATTGAACAGCTCTGCAAAAGGGATATCCATTTCATGTGGCTTCTCGATGGCTTTGGAGCTCCGGATCACAGCACTATCTCAAGATTTCGACAGAAAATGGGAGAACAGATCGAGCGTGTGTTTTACGCTGTTGTAAAGTATCTTTTGAATATGAAAGAGATAAGCGGTAAGAACCTGTTCATTGATGGCACCAAGATCGAAGCTAATGCAAACAGATATACATTCGTCTGGAAAAAGGCGATCTCAAAAAACGAGCTGAAACTTCGTACCAAACTGCCTGAGATACTTGATGAGATAAATTATGCTTATGGTGTGAGATTCCCCGAAAATACGCCAGTTTCGGATATGATCGGTACACTTTCTTCACTTATGATAAAATTTGGTATTGAACGAGTTTACGGAAAAGGACATCATAAATCATCATATCAGAAAGCACTTGAAAAGCTGGAAGGATATCGCGATAAAATGGCACAGTATGACTATTACAACAGCCTTTTTGACGGAAGGAACAGCTTTTCAAAGACAGATACCGATGCAACATTCATGCACATGAAGGAAGACCATATGAGAAACGGTCAGCTGAAACCCGGATACAACATACAGGCAGCGGTGGAAGGCGAGTATATTGTAGGTATAGACGTTTCAAGCGAACGGAGCGATGTAAATACGCTGATCCCGTTTCTGTCAAAGCTCAACGATCTGGAGCTGTTTGTATTGAAAAACATCATCTGTGATGCGGGTTATGAGAGCGAGGAGAACTATCTTTATCTCAGATCACATAACATGACCTCATACATAAAACCCGTAAATTATGAGCAGAGCAAAAAGCGGAATTATCGTACAAAATACGGCAGACCCGAGAATATGGAATACCACGAAATGGGCGATATTTTCGTATGCAAAGCCGGCAGGATACTTTGGAGAGTCGGGACTAAACACGAAAAAAGCAAGACGGGATTCGTTTCCGAAAAAGCTATGTACAGATGTGAAAGCTGCGAAGGTTGTCCCTACAAACAGAACTGTACAAAAGCAAAAGGAAACAAGACGCTGTCTATATCGCATAAGTTCAAAGAACTGAGAACAGAAAGCCTGGAAAATATAACGACCGAATTCGGAAAACAGCTCAGAATGAACCGAAGCATACAGGCTGAAGGCGTATTCGGAGTACTGAAACAGGATCATGGCTTCAGAAGATTCCTGTGCAGGGGCAAAAATAACATCAGAACTGAGTTCCTTTTGCTGGGACTTGCATACAACATAAAGAAGCTTTTTGCTAAGATCTCAGAAAACCGACTTGGAATTTCTCTTTTTGAACTGAAATCAGCATAAAACCAGCAGAACATTACACCCCCGAGTCCTCTTTTTTGAAGAGGGCTTGGGGGTGTGCGCACTGAAACAGCTTATTTCACCAGTAAATATGTTTTTTTACTCTGATGTTCGGATATGGTTAGAGGGTGCTGCGATTGCAACACCCCCTTTTTTCATTGCCTGTCAAAATAAGACTTTCCGCCGTCGGGATTGAAGTATGTGCGCAGATATCCGTCCTTGGAGACCACCACGAACTCGTTGGTCTCCTCCAGGTAATAGACATCGTCGCCGTCCTCTTTCTCGGTCTTGTGGAGAGCGTCGGGAGAGTTCACCACATCCGATGCCGCCTTGCGGTATTCATCGGCGTTCTTGAAGCCCAT
>JBGUVZ010000313.1:0-2550 GCA_045220685.1 Oscillospiraceae bacterium
AACCTACTACAATCTCAACACGGGACAGAAATGGGGAGCAAAAGACAATTACGATTTATGCCTCAACAGTTCAAAGCTCGGCATCGAAATGTGTGCCGACCTTATCATACATACTGCAGCAAACATGTAATTTCTCTTGATCCATCCTAAAATATAATATACAGCAAAAAGCCGGGGCTAACGTAGAAATAGGCTCCGGCTTTTTGCTGCCATAAAACGAAAACAGCCCGCTTTTCTTAATAATGAAAAGCGGGCTGAAAATTTATGAAACTATCAGATCTTTGCCTTAGCCTTTGCACGCATCTGGTTTGAAAGAATTCTCTTTCTGATTCTGATGTTCTTTGGTGTGATCTCGAGGAGCTCGTCATCTGCGAGGAATTCAAGGCTCTCTTCAAGGCTTAACTTTCTGCAAGGGATGAGTCTGAGTGCGTCATCGCTTCCGCTTGCACGTGTGTTTGAAAGGTGCTTCTTCTTACATACGTTTACTACAAGGTCTTCTGACTTAGGTGATACACCTACGATCATGCCTTCGTATACCGGAGTACCTGCACCGATGAAGAGTGCGCCTCTTTCCTGTGCATTGAAGAGACCATATGTAACAGCTTCGCCTGTTTCGAATGAGATGAGTGAACCTGTCTTTCTTCTCGGAATGTCACCCTTGTATGGTTCGTATCCGTTGAACACGCTGCTCATGATGCCTTCGCCCTTTGTATCTGTAAGGAATTCGCTCTTGTAACCGAAAAGACCTCTTGCCGGTACTGAGAATTCAAGACGCATTCTTGCTCCCTGCGGATGCATTGTGAGCATTTCTGCCTTTCTTGTGCCCATCTTTTCCATTACAGCGCCAACGCTTTCTTCCGGTACGTCAACAACGAGAAGTTCCATTGGTTCGCACTTAACACCGTCGATTTCCTTAAGTACAACTCTTGGAGTTGATACTGAAAGTTCATATCCTTCACGACGCATGTTTTCGATAAGGATTGAAAGATGCATTTCACCACGGCCGCATACTGAGAATGAATCAGCGTTTTCTGTTTCTTCAACACGGAGTGAAACGTCACGGAGAAGTTCCTTGAAGAGTCTGTCACGGAGCTGACGTGATGTTACGAACTTGCCTTCGCGTCCTGCGAACGGGCTGTCGTTTACTGAGAAAGTCATTTCAACTGTTGGTTCACTGATCTTTGCAACAGGAAGTGCTCTAAACTCTGAAGCAGCATCGCAGATAGTATCACCGATAGTGATGTTTTCAACACCGCTTATCCATACGATGTCGCCTACTGTAGCTTCCTGAACAGGTACTCTCTGAAGTTCCTGGATCTGAAGGATGTTTACTACCTTTGCGTTGTACGGCTTCTTTGAGTCGAAGTGATCGCCGACTGTGATGTTCTGGCCTACCTTAACAGAACCGCTCTCAATGCGTCCGATACCGATACGGCCTACGTAGTCATTGTAGTCGATAGATGAGATGAGCATCTGGAGAGGAGCTGTCTCGTCGCCTTCCGGAGCAGGAATGTAGTCGAGGATAGTTTCGAAAAGAGGAGTAAGATCCTTGCCAGGTTCGTACTGGCTGAGTGAAGCTGTGCCGCTTCTGCCTGAACAGAAGAGGATAGGGCTTTCGAGCTGTTCGTCGTTTGCATCGAGGTCAATGAGGAGTTCGAGAACTTCGTCGCCGATCTCATCAAGTCTTGCGTCCGGCTTGTCGATCTTGTTTACAACGATGATGATCTTCTGTCCCATTTCAAGAGCCTTTGAAAGAACGAATCTTGTCTGAGGCATAGGACCTTCAGCTGCGTCTACGAGAAGGAGAACACCGTCAACCATGTTGAGTACACGTTCAACTTCGCCGCCGAAATCAGCATGGCCAGGAGTGTCGATGATGTTGATCTTTGTTCCGTTGTAACAGACTGATGTATTCTTGGCAAGGATTGTGATACCACGTTCCTTTTCAAGATCGTTGCTGTCCATTACTCGTTCAGCAACAGTCTGGTTTTCGCGGAATGCACCGCCCTGCTTGAGCATCTCATCAACAAGTGTTGTCTTGCCGTGGTCAACGTGGGCAATGATCGCAATGTTTCTTAAATCGTTTCTTACCATAAAAATACTCCTCCTGAAATGGTGGCTTCGCGCAAACGATAATCGTTTACTTTGACTAAAAACTCATTCAATTATTAGTAAGTTTTGCTATAAACTTTTTTCCGCTGTGAAAAGTAATAATTATATTGCCAAAAAATTTTTGCATAAAAAATTTCCTGCATGAAAATGCAGGAAATAATGTTGGTGGAAGAGGGTGGATTCGAACCACCGAAGCTGAAAGCAACAGATTTACAGTCTGCCCCCTTTGGCCACTCGGGAACTCTTCCATATTAAATTAAAAGCTGGTGAACGGACTTGAACCCCTGACCTGCTGATTACAAATCAGCTGCTCTACCAACTGAGCTACACCAGCACAGTATCAAACAATTATATTAAAAACATTCAGAAGCTGGTGAACGGACTCGAACCCCTGACCTGCTGATTACAAATCAGCTGCTCTACCAACTGAGCTACACC
>JBGUVZ010000314.1:0-2607 GCA_045220685.1 Oscillospiraceae bacterium
CTTGAAGAGTTCCTTAACGGACTGTTTGTAAAAAATCTTGCGGTTTATTTAATGAAAAAGTCATTAGATCTGCCTCTTACTGAACCTGTTGACGTTCTTAATGAAAAAAACTTATCAAAAATTGCGGCGACAATAAAGAATCTTACCTTTAAGATAACCGGATGTTCATCATGGCAGAATGCTCAGGTCACATCAGGAGGCGTCCATGCCGGTGAAATCGATGATTCGCTGTGTCTTAAGAAGGAAAAAGGCATTTATTTTGCCGGTGAGATACTCGACACCGACGGAAAATGCGGCGGATATAATCTTGAGTGGGCATGGTCTTCAGGCATGTGGGCAGGCCGTAACTGTGCTTTATCACTGCTCAATTTGACTTGACTTTATTGAAAAATTGTGATAAGATAGAACTGCGGATATTTGTGCAAAAGCAACAAATATAACAATTTGATGCATTCATTTTTTTATTGTGATTAAATTATCTCGAATTTAATCTGTATGTGTAAAAGTTATTATTATTATTAGGGGGAAATATACTGTATGGATCTTTATAAAGGTTTCATACATACAGACGGCAGGCTGCTCAGAGACGAAAACGATAAGGAGTATCTGCTGAAAGGTATGGCTTTCGGAAATAATGTCTGGGACAATCCGTCGCTTCCGCCGTATGAAACTCATCATACGAGGGACAGCTACAGAGAGCTTGCGGAAATGGGATTTAACTCTGTAAGATTTTATCTGAATTACGGATTGTTCGAAGATGACAGCAAACCATATGAATATAAGGAAACCGGCTTTGAATGGATCGACCGGAATGTGGAATGGGCAAAGGAAAACGGTATGCGTATCGTTCTCAACATGCACTATCCGCAGGGAGGATATCAGTCACAGGGCGGTGGTACTGCTTTGTGGAGCGATGAGGAAAACCAGAAAAGGCTGATCGCTCTCTGGAAAGCTATCGCTGAACGTTACTGTGATGAGCCGTGTATTGTCGGCTATGGTCTTCTTAATGAACCGGTAATTCCTGCAGATGATGTCTGGGCGGGAAGCAGAAAATGGGCTGAACTTCTCAATAAGATGATAAAAGCGGTTCGTGAAGCTGACCGTAATCATATAATCTTTATTGAAAAGATACTTACGTTCCAGAACGAGGAGACATTTGAACTGGAATGGAGCAGATCAAACGATGAGCATAATTTTGCTCTTTCTGATGACAATTACAATGCGGTTTATGAATTCCATTTCTATAATCCGTATACATTTACACACCAGGGACTTTCCTGGTCGAATACGAGTGAGTTCAATAAGATCTATCCGAATGAGGAAGATATTTTTGCTGACGGAGTAAGCTGGCATGCAGGTACTTTCAACGGCGAACAGTGTGATCTTGAAAGCAGGGACTGGCAGTATGTCGAGAGCGACCGTGTTACAGTAACTGACGACGACCAGATATTAAGCTACGTTTTCCAGGCCAGAGAGATAGGCGAAAACGGTGCAGTTTACGTTGATGACATAGCTATCACCGAATTCGACAGCGAAGGCAACCGCACCCGTGTTGTTTATGCAAGCAATTTTGACAAGTCATGCTCAATGTATTTCTGGGCAAGCAATAATATCGGAAACGGCAAGTTTGTAAGCACGAAAGGCAGAAAACGCGGTGGAAGCTATCTTGTTTCAGGTACTACAGATGACGCCAGCGGGTCAGTTGGATTTTTCAGACCAGTCAAGAACTACAGCTACCAGGCAAGCGGATATTTCCGTATACGTTCATCCAGCGGTGAAGCAACAATAAGACCGAGAGTCGATATATGGAAAGCAGAATCAATCTCGTTCCTCAACAAGGATTTTCTTGAAAAAAATATTAAAGCATATGTGGAGTTTTCGGAAAAATACAATGTTCCTGTATACTGCGGTGAATTCGGTACCGGTACAGTGAGCTTTACCGATAACAAGGGTGGAGACCGCTGGGTATCGGACGTTATTGATATTTTCAATAAGTACAGGATAAGTTATAACTACCATACATATCACGAGGAGTCCTTTGGACTTTATATGAACAGTTCTCTTGAACCTGCAGCAAACAGAAATGAGCTCCTTTATGAGGTGCTTTGCAGGAAAAACAAGTGATTTAGAGACCTGGCCTAACGGCTGGGTCTGTTTTTATGCTTCAATCTGAAAACAAAGTGATTATACTATATATAATAGTATATCAGGTTTCCCTATACTATATATAGTATATCGGAGATTTTTTTCAATAACTTAATTGAAATATCGGCGGATCGGAGCTGTTTCGTTTCTGCCGTGTGTACGCTGACAGTTAACTTTCATGTGAACGCTAAAGGAAAGGAGAGTTAACTAACTTTCAGTTAACTCTCCACAGATAATAAAAGCGGGTTAACTTACTGTAGATAACCCGCAAATTTTCAGTTTATTATTATCGCCTGCTTGTCAAGCTGATTGTATATCATTTTGAAACGGTCTCTGTTGTACTTCATCATGCCTTTAAGCGGATCGGCTGCTATTACTGTGTTGTCTTTTTCGTCATATCCGCAGATTACCATGCAGTGTTCGTTGTTGTACCACTGTACCGGTGTTTTATCCTGATCATAG
>JBGUVZ010000315.1:0-2081 GCA_045220685.1 Oscillospiraceae bacterium
TCAAAAGCCTCTCTTTTGGCAGCTTCAGCTTCCGGAAAGCATCTTCTTTCAAGTTCAGTTACCATTTCAAGGTCTTCTACATTTCCATTTCTGATTGTTGTATCAAGCATAAAACATTACCACACCTTATATTCTGAAATCAAATACTACTATGCATATCATATAGGTATGATTATATCATGTCACCGAAAATCTGTCAAACGAAAAACAGGAACAACTCAATCCCATAGTCGCTCCTGTTTCTTTGTAAACCGTATTTTATATTTTCTTTATCGGATGCCGGATAACTGTTTTCCATTTCTCCGACGGAACTTTCCTTGCATCTGAAAGATATATCTCATGATGCAGACGTTCTGAAGAGAAGTCATTTTCATATCCGTTTTCTGCAAGATATTCATCCATTACTGCAACCGTTGCAGGTTCATCGTCATAAGGGCCGATGTGCATGATCTGAACGTAGAGTCCTTCATCAATCGTCAGATATTCCGCTCCAGAACAGTCAAGTTTCTTCTTTTTAGCTGCGGTTTCAACAGCCCAGTCGAAATCCGATTTTGTAACGAAATCAGGAAGACGGATAACTGAAATCCAGTTAAACGACGCCTTGTTAGTATAATCCACACCGGAAACTCCATCCTGCCACCAGAATCCTTCCAGAGGCGGTACAACATATTCAAAAAACCCTTCTATATGATGATCTGTCTTATAACTCATCTTAAGCGTATAGGCGACCGCATACAGGACGCCTATCGCCTGTTTGTATGCACCGTCTTCTTCATTCGGATCACCGCTTCCGCGTACAGCAATGTAATTCGCCTTCGGAACGTTCACTATCTGCGGCTTGTTTTTCGGCATGTAGAATTCTTTGTATTCCTTCTTGAAGTCAAAAGCCATGTTGTTTATCTCCTTCTGTTATACGCCATTATCTTATTCCGATATAGATATGGATCTCGCAGTTATCCGGATCGGCATTCTGATATTCTTCAAAATCAAGAATATATGTCCGGTCAAGAGGCATCTGCCAGAGTTTCTGCCAGAACTCACCCACTGCTGTCATCATATTGCCTTTGACGATAAACTTCGCATATTTTCCGGCAGGAAGCGCCTTAATCTCAAAACCCTCCGGAACATCACCTTCCACTGCACAGGCTGTCATAAAAGTATATTCACCGGATTCATCATTTTCGTAGTCAGTATAAATACCCATTGTTTTACCGCTTATTTTGCCCGGAATTGAAGCGTATCCTCCGTCAGCAAAAAACTTCTGCCACAGGCCTCCGATCACCGCTCCCATGTCAGGTGATGAATTTCTGGTACGTGCCGAAAATCCTGCTACTTTTGTTTCTTTAAGTTCTACTGTTTCATACTGCATAATGCATACCTCCGTATATTTGATATGCATATTGTAGCACAGCAAACATGACAACAGATTGTCATATTCAAGAGTATCTGTCTGAGATCTTTTTTAATATATCAGAAAACTCTTTGCGGTATTCAGCAGGTGCAAGTATTTCGACACCATCTCCGAATGACAATATATAGCGATAAAAAGACGGTCTGTCCTCCCATGTTATGGTCATATGAATATCGCCGTTTTCATCATATTTCAGATAATCTGTGCCGAATTCATCAATAAGCCGCCATTTAAGTGAACTGTCAAATCTGACTTCCGCCCGCACATCGCCTTTTGTATGCCTGAGCTTATCGCATGTGTATTCCGGCACATCTCTCTGAAGACATATCTCGTCCGTAATAACTGGTTTGGTCATTCGCGTGAGCTTGAACATCCGGTAATCTTTACGTTCAGTACAGAATCCCCATACATACCAGGATGACCACTGAAAAACAAGATGATACGGTTCGATCCTGCGGCTGCTTTCACCATTCGGAGAGTAGTAGATAAAACTAATGATCCGACTTTTTTCAATAGCTTCCTTTATTATTCCTATCTTGTCTGAAACAAGTGATTTATCCCAGCTTGCAAGATCGATAATGATATGACTGTCCGCACTTACTGAATCCATATCATCAGCAGACAGCTTTTCCATCAGCTGCCGGTAACGGTTCGTACCGCTGACAGAATC
>JBGUVZ010000316.1:0-8261 GCA_045220685.1 Oscillospiraceae bacterium
ACGGCTGCTGCAGCGGCGGTATATCTCGGAACAAAGAAAGATAAGAATGAGAATAAAGAGAAGATAATAACGAATTATTTTAGAGAAGATCCTGATTTTGATATTTCCGCAGACATGCTGATGTCGGAAACTATCGAGTTTAATGGAAACGGATTATATTACGTAGAATTTGTACAGCAGGTAATTACAGGTTCCGGTTACGTATCGGAGACCGTTGATGTCGGATATCATATCTGTAAGACTGATCTTTCCGGAAACATTATCAAAAAGATAAAAACAGATGATCTTGGATGCGGAGCAGATGCTGCTGTAATGAGGATAAGAAGTCTTGATAACGGAGATGTATGGATACTTGTAAAGTCGTATGATTCAGAAAAGCATACTGAACCGTTTTATCTTGTAAAAACTGATGCAGATCTTAACGTTAAGGAGAAGATCACTATTGATGAAAAACTTACAGGAGCAAAATCTTCGCAGCCTTACTATCAGGATTTTATAGCAGACAGTAACGGTCATATCGTTCTTTCTGATCAGCAATGTAAGGATCTTGTTTTTATAGATTCAGAAGGCAGAAAAACACGTAAAGATGCAGATCCTGTGGGTTTATATTTTTTCAGAAGCGGTGAAGAATGCTATTGCTGTGAGACCGGCAATGAATCGTCAGAAACAACAGTTTACAGTATTGACTTCGATGACAGGGATCTTGATGAAGTGAACAAATTTGATTTCAGGCTGACAGGACTGTCGGACAGCGCCGGAAAATATGATGCCTGCTTTATATTCTATGATGGTCTTTACGGATATAGTGTCAGCGAAAACAAAACCGAGGAACTAATAAACTGGCTGGATTCTGATATTGATTATAATCCGTATAAAAGTGTTGTACTGGATGAAAACACTATAGTTGTGGGAGACTACAGATCTGATAATAGTTACGATGATCTGCCTGGTCTGGGGCTTCGACTTCTCAGAAGAGTTGATGATGATACGCTGAAAAAAATCCAGGAACGACGCGTGATCGATTGCGCATCTGGTGTAACAGGATCTGTTTTGAGAAAACTGATCTCAGAATTCAACAGGACAAATGAAAAATACCGGGTTCATCTTGAAGACTACAATAAGTATGCAGATTACAGTGATTCATGGTTTAGCGAATCTGGTTTATCAGTTCTTGAAAAGGAGATAATGAAAGGTGATACACCGGATATCGTAATGTTTGGAGAAGACTTTGACTATATGCGGTATATTGGTTTTAACGCTTTTGATGATATTGATGAGCTGCTTGCCGGAAAAGATTTTAACCGGGATGATTATTTTGAAAACATACTTGATTCGATGAAGGTAAACGGTAAACAATATGCAGTACCTTTGGCATACAGATTAAACGGATTTTACGGAAATAAAGAAGTCACCGGCGATATCGGTGATATAAAACTCGATGAACTTGCGAAAATGCAGGATGAAAAACCATTGTTTTACGGCGAAACATACAACATTATCGCTGATTCACTCATTTACAAAAATATTTCTGAATTTGTAGATACAGAAAAATATTCATGTGATTTTGATAATCAGAATTTTAAAGATGTACTCGAAATAATAAAGAAATGCGGGGTTACCGATGAAGAATACTCTGAAATCGCATCATATAATCCGCAGGAAGACGGTGGTCAGTCAGATTATGAAACAAGAATGAATAAAGGCAAATGCATGTTCGCCCCATGTTCACTGGAGTCATTCAAAGATTATGTGCACAGAAAACAACGGAGCGCTCTTAAAGAAATTACGTTTACAGGTTTGCCTGCAGGAAAAAAGAGCGGTGCTGTGGTAACACCTCAGTTTTCCGCTGCTGTTTTTGATTCGTCAGATAAAAAAGAAGGAGCAGCAGCTTTTCTGGAATTCATGCTTTCCGATTATGCGCAGAAAACAATTAACAGTTCAACAGACATGGAGATGTGGTCTCTGCCGGTTAAGAGAACAGTTTATGAAGAACTATGGCAACAGGCGAGTGCTGTCAAATTGTATTCTCCTTCGACCGGTGATGATTGTTACGGAAAAACTTACACGGTAAAACCAGCGGATAAAAATGTACGCAAGACATTTGATGATGCGATATCATCTGCATCCGCGACAACACTTTCAGACAGAAATATCAGAATGATTATTGCTGAACAGGTGGAACTTTTTATTGAGGGAGATCAGACAACCGAAGAAACAGCTGCAAATATTCAGAATAAAGTATCGTTGTATCTTAAAGAAATAAAGTGATATGAATAAGTGAACACCCTTGTCCGTGAAGATTGCGGATAAGGGTGTTCTGTTTAAAAAAATGAACGACTTCGGCGTGCTATGGAAAACGGCCGCCCTGAACGGACGACCGCCTGAAATCGAAGTAGTTATCTCTGGAATAATAACACTACCAGAATTACGAGGAGCATCAGAGCAATGGAGAGTGTAACGATCAGTGCTTTGTTGTCGGATTCGCTTCGAGGATCTGTTTTGTCTGCTCCGACGATCTTATCATATGCTGCATCACGGTCGTTTTCAGATTCAGGTTTTTTCTTTTCATCATTATGAGTTTTGGCTTCTTCTTCGCCGAGCATGTGGCCGCATCGTTCGCAGAAAAAGAATTCGTTATACGGTGCGCCGCATTTTTCGCAGTATATTAGCATGGTTATACATCTCCTTTTCGGTTTGTTTTACGCATATGTTTGAGCATATTATATTACTTATACGCTGGAGTGTCAATAGCTTTTTTGAATTTGTTTATTATTGATTAGAGTTTAAATGGGGTGGATTTTGTGTTTGAAATATAGTATAATTTATTTAACCATAAACGAAAAACACGAGGTGATATCATGCTGAAAATAATATTTGGCGATGCTCAGAATTCTGTTTATCATCCGCCGACGTATTTTGACAACACCTATGAAGATGAATGGATAACAGATCCGCTTTCTGTTAAAATGATAAAGGATATCGATAAATCTGATGTTATCAGTCCGAGAGCTATTGACAGTCCGGTACTCGGTTCGATTTCAGTAAAGGAACTTTCCGGTGGTGTCAAAACGCTTATGCTGATGCAGTTCGATGATTCCGGAAAGATATTCAATGCTTCAGCTTGCGGAGATAACTGTGCCAAATGGATAGTTGAGATAAGCAGAAAAAAAGATCTGACAATTAATCTTCATCACATAATGGATTTCAGTGACTGTGATGATTTCAGTGCATACATCGTCAATACAGGAAAAACTGTGAACAGTAACAAAGAATATATTGATGAAGCTTTCAGAATAGAGGAAAGATGACCTATGAAAGGCAAGCACCATATTATCGTTCAGAACAAGCGTGTTAAATTTGAGTTTGATATAAAGAGGAATATCACAATAGTACGAGGAGACAGTGGCACAGGAAAAACTACACTGGTCTCCATGGTAGATACTTATGCCAGACTGGGTTCAGATTCAGGCGTTGATATTTCATGTGACAAAAGATGCCTTACTCTGAACAATTCAAACTGGGAAGCTGTTATTGACGGCGTAAAGGACAGCATTATTTTCATCGATGAAGAAAACACGATGATCAAGACTGATGCTTTTGCTAAGAAGATCCGAAGTACAGACAACTACTATGTGATCGTTACAAGAGAAAGCCTGCCGAATCTTCCGTATTCCGTGGAGGAGATCTACGGTATTCACAGATCCGGTAAGTACGCTGATATGAAGCAAACGTATAATTCATTTTACAGGCTTTATACTTCTGATGATATGATAAGTGAATGAGTGCTATCTGAATTCAAATGAAAAGGATAAACCGTGCTTCAGCACGGTTTCATTAATAGCAATTCAGAATTCGAAGAATTCTGAATTACCTTTTTTAAAGAGTGAGCCGCACGTGGTTCGCTCTTTTATTTATCACTGGGTGGATTTTGTGTTTGAAATATAGTATAATTTATTTAACCATAAACGAAAAACACGAGGTGATATCATTTGCAGGGAAATATACTGAAATCAAAGTTTACATGGATAATTACTGCTGTTGTTATTCTGGTGACAGCTCTTATACTGCTTTTGCGTTCGTTTAATTCGATCAAACTGAAGACGACAGACGATGTGCGGGCATTTCTTGTCAGCTCAGGCTATTGTGAAAGTTCTGAAGTGAAGCAGGCGAATGGTGAGAGTGTTCATACACTTGTGGGGACTTCAAAAAATAATCAGAGTATAGACATGATCGTATTTTATCGGTATGATAAAGGTGATAAAGCGGCGAAAGATACAATTGAGTTGTATTATAATGCGGCTCATGATCCGACTATAATTACTTCAGAAAAACGCGGTGCGAACTACACTATAAGTGAGGTTGACCGTGCTGATAAAAATTATGTCCTGCTTGTAAGAGCAGGAAATACAATGCTTGAAGTATCAGGACCGAGGCAGGGTAAGGAAGATGTTAAGAAGCTTGCAAAAGAGCTTGGATATTATAAGGAGTAAATAACCAGACCGAGGAATGTTCCACGTGGAACATTCCTTTTTTCATCCTTAAGAAAAACTTAAGGATTATCACCGCGGGAATTTAAGAATCGTATTTTATAATATAATTACAGCAAAGGGGGAGAAATGAAAATGGAATTTGAATTTATCTGGTATTTGTGTTACAATGAACTGGAAAGATCCGAACGATTACTGGAATAGAAAGGGTGCAGCAAATGGACGCATTAGAAGGATCAACAATACTTGTGGTCGATGATGACCACGACATAGTGAACGCAATATCCAGATTACTGGAGATGGAAGGATTCAAGACGGTAAAGGCTTACGACGGATTTGAAGCACTTGACTGTCTTATGCAGAACGAGATACAGCTTATACTTATAGATATAATGATGCCGAAACTCGACGGACTGTCGGCTATGATGAGGATAAGAGAAAAAAAGAACATACCGATCATAGTTCTTTCGGCAAAATCGGAAGACAGCGACAAGATACTCGGACTTTCCATGGGAGCCGATGATTACATAACCAAACCTTACAACCCGATGGAACTTACCGCGAGAGTACGTTCAAATCTCAGAAGATACCTGATGCTCGGTTCGGCAGGAACAGTGACGGTATCGGACAACATACTGAGAAATGGCGGACTTTCACTTGACAGAAATGCCAGACAGTTTTACGCTGACGGGGAGCCTGTGAAACTGACGGCAACGGAATATAAGATTGCTGAACTTCTGATGGAAAATGCGGGACGGGTATTTTCAGCGGAAGAAATATACTCGAAAGTGTGGAACGAAGCATCATATTCAGTTGAAAACACTGTTATGGTACACATAAGGCATATACGAGAGAAGATAGAAATAGATCCGGGCAACCCGAGGTATCTGAAGGTAGTCTGGGGAATAGGTTACAAGATAGAGAAAATACCTGGAGGGTAAATGATGAACTTCCTTAAAAAGAAGATAACAAGGGAAATAGCCATCGTCATTGCGATGATACTGGCGTTCATGTCGGCATATAACGCGGTTGACGGGATGTTCAACTATATGAAATATGAAGACGTGCAGGAAAGGTCAGGCTACATATACGGTGATTCAGAACGCTATGCTGATACGGCGGATCTTTCCGGAAAGCTGTGGCTCATACTTCATATGTACGAGGCGAATATCGACGGCAACGGAGAAATAAAGGGAAATGAATATTTTAAGTCGTCTCTGCAGTCGGAAATGTACAATGCAGGGATAGTAGACAGAAACGGAAAGCTTATCTCGCCTGAATCGGAAAATTACAGATATGTGATGAAGATCGGCGGAAGAACTGTTGCAGGCAACGGCGGGGAAACAGCCGATGTAAACAGTAAATATATGTATGAGCTGACGCTTGAGCGCGGCGGTGAAAATCATTCGTACAATGAATATGCCACATCGCTGATACCGGGACTCAGTTTCATGGACTGCCGCGGTTACACCAATACAAAGGGCATGTACTATTACTACTCCAACGGCAAGGGATATGCCGTTTACGACTATGACACATCAGGACTTAAGTACTACTACGATGAACTTGGTGCGCGAATCTACATCAACCGCGACGGAACTGTTCCTATACCGCAGATGTACAACGACAGTGATTATCCGAGCTTTGATGCGAATGATCCGATCGACATGCAGAATACGGAACTCAAAAACTCAGCTATTGCGAGCGTAAAGATCTATCCGGTACAGAAGCTTGTGGATGAGTACGAGGAATATCTCGTGGAATCTGAAAAGTGTGAAGGTGAATGGTTCAGAAAGCTGATGACATCATTTGCTATTCTTGCTCTGTCCGGTATGTTCGGTATATATATAATCGCAGCAGGCGGATATGACGAAACAGCCGGAAAGTTCGTGATGAGAACGAGAGATAATATTTACGGAGAACTGTTTCTGATCTCAGGATTCATCGTACCGTTTGCGGCAGTGGTAATGGGACCGGGACTGGCCTATGATTTTGTACACAGCTTTGACCATTACGGAATGAACAATATTTTAGTAAAGAGCGTCGCAAGTATCGGACTTACCGCACTTTACATGATTGTTATCGCTTCAGTCGATACGGTTGTCAACAGGTTTAAATGCCGTAAAGTCGTTGATACTTTCCTTGTGACAAGCACGGTGAAAAAGGCAGTGAACGGCTGCAGAAGCCAGATCGGTTATTTTATCCACGACAGAAACGATGCACTTACAGTAAGATTTCTTATAAGGGTTGCAGAGGCGGTTGCAGCAGGTGTAGTGGCTCTGGTTCTTACATTTGTATTTGAAAATCCGTTTATACTGATAGCTGGTGTCTTTCTCATACTTGGTCTTTATATCTACGAGAGTTTAAAGGACTTAAAGGCTGTAAATGATCTTAGCAAACAGATCACAGGAATAAGCATGGGGGACTACACTCCGAAGATCACCGACAGCACTTCAGTGACATACGGAATGACCAGAAGACTCAACTGCATTTCGGACGGCATCCAGACCGCAGTCGAGGAACAGATACGTTCCGAAAGAATGAAGATCGAGCTTGTTACCAACGTTTCACACGATCTGAAAACACCGCTTACTTCGATTATCAGCTACGTTGATCTGCTTTCACGCGAGGAGCTTTCGCCGGTGGCGCAAGATTATGTTGCAGTACTTGAACAGAAGACTGCAAGACTTCGCACCATAGTTTCCGACGTGTTTGACCTTGCCAAGGCGACGAGCAGTACAGACGTAAACATCGAACGTCTCGATGCAGTCATACTCATGAATCAGGTGCTTGCTGACATGAGCGACAAACAGGAAAGATACGGACGCGAGATAAAGACTGAGATAAATGCAGACACGGCGTTTATCGATGCGGAAGGAAAGAAAATGTACCGCGTGCTTCAGAACATCCTTGACAACGCGCTGAAATATTCAATGAGCGGCACAAGAGTGTTTGCGAAGCTTGAAAAAATAAACGGCAATGTGAAGATCACGGTGAAGAACACTTCCTCCTACGAAATGGACTTTTCACCGGAAGAGATCACTGAAAGATTTGCAAGAGGAGACAAGGCGAGAACTACTGAAGGAAGCGGACTTGGTCTTTCAATAGCCAAGAGCTTCACGGAAGCCTGCGGCGGCCGTTTCAGTGTTAAGATAGACGGCGACCTGTTCATTGCGGAAGTTGAATTTGCAGAAGTAAAGACTGAACCGGAAGTAACTGTGGAAAAAGTCGCTGCAGCACAGATGGTATGATATATCCACGGGGAGTCACCCCCCTTTACCTCATTTTAAGCTATAGAGCCAAAAAAATCTGTCCCGATGGTAACATCTGGACAGATTTTTTGTTTATCAGGAAGCGCGGATTTATGAATAAATCCGCGCGGGGCACGGGGCGAAGCCCCGCAATCTTCCCCTCCGGAAATCCGGCGAAGCCGGATTTCTGTATTTCTCTTACAGGTAAAAATTAAAACCGTCAGTTTGCTGATTTCTGACTCCACATGGTTTTCAACTATGTTGAAAACTCGGTTGAAAGTGTGGAAATGAATGTTTGAAACCTGATTTTGAGGTGCAGATTTCATATAATTTCATAGCTTTTCGGGAAGAAAACTATTAAAACATCAGTTAAGCAGTTGTCAAACTGTTGAAAACTATTCTGAAAGTCCGAGTAATTCAACAGCGTTTTTGTGGAAAATCAGCTCTTTTTCCTCATCAGAAAGAGGAAGTTCGTTTATCATGTCTATCTCGTTCTGCGGAGTATCCCACGGACAGTCACTTC
>JBGUVZ010000317.1:0-5787 GCA_045220685.1 Oscillospiraceae bacterium
TCTCCAACCGCGAGAGCTTTGAAGAATATAATTGTCTGCTCGCAAGTCAGATGAATGACATTGAACTTCTCAAGTCCAGAATAAACAAGAACTTCATCAGAAGAACAAATGCCGGAAGCCGCGATGACATTTCAGTATCGATTATTTTCGAAAAGGAAATGCTTGATGAAAACCTCATAAATGTTCAGATGCAGGTTGACATTAATAAGAACAAGGCTGCTATCAGAGAAGCTGAAGAAAAGGCCAAACAGCTTCAGCGTAAGGCAAGAGCTGAACAGATCAGGAAGGAAAAGAAACTTCTTGAAGAAGCAGAGAAAGCTGCTATGGCTCGTAAGGCTAAACTCAAGCATTCCAAGGGTGTCGAAAACGTTGAGATGCCGTCAGCCGACGAGGTCAGGGACGAAGAAGAGTGATCAGACAGAGTTCACACTCAATATTAAAATAAACGGCGTTACAGGAACGATTCCTGTAACGCCGTTTTTGTCGATGTTATGAGTAACAGATGGATGCAGAATATGAGAAGCTGGAGAAGCTGTCAGAAACGAATGTGTCCATTGACTGATTAACATGATTTATAAGTATATAAAAAGCAGTCCGGTACACATGGTTCCGGACTGCATATTAATGTTATTAACGAAAATTAATCAGTGATGTTTAGCGTCTTTCTTTGCAGCGTTCTTCTTTTCCTTGGCACTCATCATGACTTCGGTTTTGTCGTTGTCATCTGCTTTGCCTGCTGATGAAGAATTGAGAATGTCTGCAAGTCTGTCTTTGAAGATGGCGTTGTTATCGCCTTCACCAATGTTAGTGCCGTATACTGAAACGGACTGTGTGTTTACTACTGATGAATGAACAGGAGCCTGGAGCTTGCTGCGGTATGATGATGTTGCGGATCCCGGCATTGTGTATACACTCTGCTGACCAGGACCGCCCTGAGCTCCCGCTGCAGGATTGAGATAGAGGCTCTGTCTGCCGCCGTTAGGCTGCTGTCCGTATCCACCCTGACCACCATACATTGGGCCGTTTACGCTCTGCTGGCCATACATCTGACCGCCGCCGTACATGCCGTTCATAGGACCGCCGTACATACCGCCCTGCATCTGACCGCCGTACATGCCGTTCATACCCTGCTGGTACATACCGTTCTGCATCTGACCGCCGTTCATACCCTGCTGCTGATACATGCCACCCTGCATCTGACCGCCGTTCATGCTCTGCTGCTGCTGGTACATACCATTCTGCATCTGACCGCCGTACATGCCGTTCATACCCTGCTGGTACATACCGCCGTTCTGCATCTGACCACCTGGGTATCCGTTGTTAGTCATGTTCTGAACCTGGTTGATAACTTCAGCCTTGTCAGCCTGACTGCTTGAAAGCGACTGGCCGTTGAACGGTTTGCTTTCATTTCCGTCCGGCTTGTCTGCCGTAGACTCCCAGTCATCAAATATCATCTGAAGTCCGGAAGCATCGATTCCTGCGTGAGCAGCACTGCCTTCCGGTTCGCCAGGACCCGGAGCAACAGGAGGCTGAGCAGCATTCTGTGCAGGAGTGCCTGCTGCGTTCTCTTCAGGTTTGTCTGATTTTTTCTTGTTATTTTTCTTTTCGTTTTTAGCTTCTTCAGCTGCGATCTGCTCAGCGAATTTTGCAATGTCGCTGTTTACGGAAGTAAGAACTACCTTAGAGTTTTTGCCCTGAAGTATGTTTGCCTTTGCATTTTCTGTGTTGATTTTAACGAGAAGTTCAAGGCACTTCTGATAAGGATCAACAGGAAGCTTTGTCTTGGCATCGAGTGTAACGATGTGTTCTACTGCAGACTCTCCTGCAAGGAGCATCTTTGCAACTGCTTCGTCTTCGGAATGTGTTTCTTCCTCCTCGAAAGCATCGTTAAGTCTCTTCCAGTTTGGTGCGCTGTAAATGTTACCGGAAGCTGCAGCAATTACAGTAAGAGATATAAGGTTGATCTTGGATTTTTCGCATACTTCAATTGCTTTATCAAGTTTCTCGGCCGCAGTTTCATATAATTTTGCAATTTCCATAGTTTTTGTCCTTTCCTGTTATTTCTGTGCCTGAAAAGTAAGCGACCGAACAAGTAAGGACTTAAGGCCGGGTTCTTTTCAGAGTAGTCAGATCAGAGATGTATCACATTCTGATCGAATTGTTGAAGAAGTAGTGTGTATTCTTACCATTTGCCTTTGCAACAGAAAGGGCGCTGCTTACGCATTTGAGCATTTCTGTTGAATCAGTGGCATTGACTGGATATATAGCAACACCATAGCTCATTGTGATGTTGAGCTTGACGTCGTTAAACTTGATAGGCTCAGAAATAACTTCCTTGATAGTGTCGATGTAGTTAAGTATTCCTGCTTCAGTTTCGTTTCCGAAGAGAATGAAACCGAACTCATCGCCGTTGATCCTTGCAAGGAAGGTGGAGTTTCCGCAGAGCTTCTTGAGCTTCTTTGAGTAAGAACAGAGAACAGCGTCGCCGGCATTGTTTCCGAGGTCGTTGTTGATGTCCTTGAAGTTATCAATGTTTGCTGCGATAACTGTGAAAGGCTGTGATGAAGTGATTGTTTCATCGATCTTTTCAATGAAAAGCTGTCTGTTAGGAAGGCTTGTAAGAATGTCATAGTAAGCAAGGTAAGTAAGCTTTTCGTCCTTTGCCTTGAGTATCTTGTTGGCATTCATAAGTTCTTCGTTGTTCTTTACTA
Organism: Oscillospiraceae bacterium; assembly: GCA_045220685.1. Lineage (GTDB taxonomy): Bacteria > Bacillota > Clostridia > Oscillospirales > Ruminococcaceae > HUN007. The sequence goes on from JBGUVZ010000317.1 coordinate 2,712, forward strand.
TTCTTCTGTAGAATACGTGGATGATAGTTGCAAGAATAATAGTTGCTATAGAAGTGGTAAGACCTGAAAGAGCAGTTGCTGAGCCGCCCGCTTTAATAGCTTGAATTGAAGCCATTGTTGCACTGAAGCTCTGGAAAATGTTTGCGCCGACGGCAGCAAAGTAACCGTAGCGAGGGAAAGCAACTACTGCAAATGCAGAGAAGAGAAGGAGAAGCTGTGAAACGATACCCTGGAGAGGTCCGCCGAGCTGTCCGATCTTCGGAATGAAAAGTGTTACGATAACGTAAATTATGATATAGATAATAGGTCCGATTATATCCATCGAACTGGTTTTTTTCTGTATTTCCTTGTCTGACATAATTAAAATCCTCCGTTATTTTATTTATCAGTACTGTTCATAGAAGCATGGTCTGTTCTTGCCGTTTGACTTAGCATATGAAACTGCGCTGTTGATGCATGTAAGAATTTCTGATGAAGAAACAGCGTTGTTCGGGTAAGAAGCTATACCGAAACTTGCAGTTGATGAGATAACGTCAGAACCGATCTGAACTGGTTCTGAAAGAACGTTCTGGATTTTTTGGATGAAGTTAAGGATGTTTGCTTCTGAGTTGTTGCCCTGAACGATAAATCCGTATTCGTTTCCTCCGATTCTTCCGAGAAATACTGAATCGTCACAGAGTCCCTTAAATTTTTCAGCGTAAGTTGCAAGAAGAACGTCGCCTGATGAGCTTCCGTATGTGTTGTTAATCATCTTGAAGTTGTCAAGGTCACAGAGAATAACTGTGAAAGGCATGTTTGCATTGTTTACGATTGATTCATCCATCTTTTCAATGAAAAGGTGTCTGTTAGGAAGGCTTGTGAGAACATCATAGTAAGCAAGGTATGAGAGTTTTTCGTCCTTGTCCTTGATGATGCGGTTTGTTTCCATGAGCTGTTCGTAACTCTTTGAAAGTTCGTTAGACTTCTGTGTGATCTTGTTTGCGAACACGTGGATGATCGTTAAGAGCACTACAGAGGCAACTGGTACGATAAATCCAGGAATAGCTGAAACATTGTGCTGCTTGATAGCCATTGTAAGAACTATTGTTGTATTTAAAAGGCTACAGAACACGGAAGCTATATATCCTTTTTTACCGGTAGCAAGTACCATGAATGCTGAAAACAGAACTTCGATCTGTCCAATTGTACCTGCACCTGCTGTAAGAAGTGCAAGCTTCGTCTGAAGTTCAGGTGAATTTGCGTACTGTGCCATAACCTTACCGCGAACCATTCCGCCGAGCACGAACTGTGCAAAATATATCATTGCGAAATAAGCGATAATATATATCACAATGGCAACGATATGATTACCTTCGTTTTTAGTTTTTTCTTTTTTTGACATACTGAAATCCTCCGAATCAATAATATTTTTATATATCTGTTTAATATAAAATAGATATATATTACTATTTTATATTATAGTACATTCAGCAATGATTGTCAATGATATTCGTGATGTTTTGGCAGAACTGTACGAAAAAAACTGAATAATTTAATATTCCTGAAAATCATACAACGGGTTTGAGACTCATGTATGTTTTGAACAAAGAAATGCAGTCATGTAACATTAAAATCTAATAGCGGAAAGGTTGACAAAACTGTATTACTGTGTTATAGTTATAAGGCTACAAATACAACTGTGTTTGTGTGATGGACTATTTCGAGGTAATTTTATGGATAATTCACCAAATTCATCTTATCTTGTTGTTATAGATTCACGTGTTATCCCTGAGGTCTTCGTTAAGGTACTTGAAGTCAAGAAGACCATCGCAAACAAGGAAGCACGGAGTCTTGCAGCTGCCTGCAAACAGTCAGGCATATCCAGAAGCGCATACTACAAATACAAGGATTATGTTTTCCTTTACGACGAACAGCATAATCAGCGCATCGTTACTCTTTATGCTGTCCTGAAGGACAGACCGGGAGTTCTTGCAAATGTGCTTTCTGCGATCCATTCATCAGATGCGAATGTCATGACGCTCAATCAGAGTGTGCCCGTTGACGGGGTCGCTCCGATAACCATGACTCTTAAACTCAATTCCGGAAACTACAACGAAGATGATCTTAAATCTTCAGTGAAGGCAGTTGACGGAGTTGTTGAAGTGCGTGTTCTCAACAGGGAATAACTCACTACTATAATTATATAATTGTTTTACGGTCAAATTAGCTGTGCACGGTCTGTGTGCAGGGAAACGGAGTTTTATTATGTCTAAAATAGCAGTTCTCGGTTACGGTACAGTTGGTTCAGGTGTTGTTGAACTTTTCTACAAGAATAAGGAAAGCATACTGAAGAAAGTCGGCTCAGATGCAGATATCAAGTATATTCTCGACATCAGAGATTTTTCAGACAGCCCTTACAGCGAAAAGTTCACCAAGGATATCAATGACATTCTGAACGACGACGAAGTTACAGTTGTTGCCGAGTGCATGGGCGGTGTTACATTCGCTTACGATTTCGTTAAGTCATGCCTCCAGAAGGGCAAGAGCGTTTCAACATCAAACAAGGAACTTGTTGCAAAGAAGGGCGCTGAACTTCTTGCAATCGCCAAGGAGAAAAACTGCAACTTCTTCTTCGAGGCAAGTGTCGGCGGTGCTATCCCGATAATCAGACCGCTTCACAAGTGTCTTGCTGCCAATGACATAACAGGTATCGCAGGTATCCTCAACGGTACTACAAACTTCATCCTCGGCAAGATGATCAACGACAGCATGGACTTCGCTGATGCCCTTAAGATGGCTCAGGATCTCGGATATGCTGAAAAGGATCCTACAGCAGATATCGAAGGACACGACGCATGCAGAAAGATATGCATACTTTCATCTCTCGTTACAGGAAAGCACATCTATCCTGACCGTGTTTATACAAAGGGTATTACAGCTATCACTCTCAAGGATGTTAAGCTCGCTGACAAGTTCGGCGCTGCTATAAAGCTTATCGCAAGCATGAAGAAGCTTGAAAACGGAAAGATCGTTCCTATGGTAATGCCAATGCTTGTTCCTTATGACAACCTCATTTCAAGAGTAGATGACGTATTTA